>NZ_CAAAFT010000001.1:0-19193 GCF_900634765.1 Candidatus Protofrankia californiensis
GACCAACCCGTTCGAGGAACCCGACGGCGTCTACACCGTCCTGGTCAACGCCGAGGGGCAGTACAGCCTGTGGCCGGACTTCATCGACGTCCCGGCCGGCTGGACGGTCGAGCACGGGCCGGGCCCGCGCCAGGAGTGCCTGGACTACATCGAGACACACTGGACGGACATGCGCCCCAAGAGCCTGATCGAGGCAATGGAAGCCGCCGCCCGCAACTGACCCACCGCTGCCGCCGGCCCGCCCCCGCATGCCCGGCCCGGGCCGGCCGGTGCCGACAGCATGCGCTCTGGCTGGTTACCCGTCCCGCACGCCCGGCCCCGGGTTCGGTACCGGAAGATTCCCGCGTGCGCGGGGAGCGTTCGTATCCGAGCGCCCGGCTCGGGCCGGTAGTGCCTACATCACGCAGTCCGGCTGATCACACCCGCCCCGTGCATGTGACCTGTCTCATCCGCCCGGCATGGGCTCGATACCGGAAGATCCCCGCGCCTGCGGGGCCACCCGTCCCGTACATCCGGCCCAGGCCGCGTCCAGCCCCTGGACCGCCCCGTCCGGCGGCCCGGGTCCCCGGAGCGCGGGCCAGGCGGCGCGGACGGCGTCCGCGACCACCCGTCCGGAGCATGATCTGGGCGAGTTTGTCGTTCGGTACGCTTTTCGGCTCGGTCGGCGTACCCAACGACAAACAACCGGTGATCTTCTTTTTGCCGGGTGTTCTACTGACCGACGGGGGCGTCCTGTGGCGCGCGAGTGTCCGACCATGCCTCCCACAGCGCCGCGTAGCGCCCGCCGGCGGCGATGAGCTCGTCGTGCGTACCGGTTTCGACGATCCGCCCGTCGTCCAGGACGACGACGAGGTCCGCGCCGGCCGACTGGGTGAGGCGGTGCGCGACGACCAGTCCGGTCCGGCCCGCCAGCGCCTGCTCGGCGGCGGCTTCCAGGATGCGGGCACCGGCGCTGCCGGCGTCCGCGGTGGCCTCGTCGAGGATCGCCACGGGCGGGTCGGTGAGGACCAGGCGGGCGAGCGCGAGCTGCTGGGCCTGCGTGACGGTCAGCCGGTGCCCGCCCTCCCCCACCACGGTGGCCAGCCCCTCGGGCAGCGCTTGCGCCCATCCCGCCGCGCCGACCCGGTCGAGCGCCGCCAGCAGCTCGTCGTCGCCGGCGTCTGGGCGGGCCAGCCGCAGGTCGTCGGCGAGCGGCCCGGCGAAGACGTGCACGTCCTGGGAGATCAGGACGACTGTCCGGCGGACCGCGGCCGGGCCGAGCTCGTCCAGCTCCACGCCGCCGAGCGCGATCGACCCGCTGGTGGGGCGGTGGATGCCCGCGATGAGCCTGGCCAGGGTCGTCTTGCCCGCGCCGCTGGCGCCGACGAGCGCGACCCGTTCGCCCTGCTCGATGTCGAGGTCGACGTCACGTAGCACCTCGTGGCCGGGCCGGTAGGCGTGGCCGACGCCGGCGGCCCTGACCGAGGCGTCCACCGGCACGGCGACCGGCACGGCGACCGGCGCGGTCACCGGCCTGGTGGCTGGCCTGGTGGCCGGGACCGCGACCGGCGCGGCGTCCGGCACATTGGCTGACACGTTGACCGGCGCATTGACCGGCACATTGGCCGGCTTGGCGGGCCGGTGTGGTTCCGGCGTCGTCGGGATGTCGGCGACGCCCACCATCCGGGCCAGGCTCGCGGTCGCGGCCTGGGCCTCGTCGACGAGCGCCAGCGCCACGTTGATCGGGTTGAACAGGTTGTGGAAGTACAGGGCCGCCGCGGTCGCGGTGCCGATCGTCACCGATCCGTTACGTACCAGCAGGAACCCGACCGTGAGGACGGCGGCGAGACCTATGAACTCGGCGAGGTTCAGCCGGGCGTAGAACCGCGTGATCAGATGGATTCCCCGCAGGGCCAGGTCGACGGTGGTCCGGGAGCGCCGGGTGACCCGGCCGATGTGCTCGTCGTCGCGGCGGAACGCCCGGACGGTGGCCGCGCCGCCGATGGTGTCGAGGAGCTGCTGCTGCTGGGCGCCGGCGGCGATACGTTGCTCGGCGTAGAGGGGGATGCTGCGCCCGGCGTACCAGCGGACCGCCTGGAACTGGACGGGCGCGGCTAGCAGGGCCGCGAGCGTGAAACGCCAGTCGAGGACCGCGAGCCCCACCAGGGTGAACCCGATGGTCAGAGCGGCGTGGGCCATCTCCGGCAGCGCCCCGCGGACCGCCTCGGTGATCCTCGTGACATCGTTGGTCACGCGTGAGGTCAGGTCGCCGGTACCGGCCCGTTCCACCTGTTCCAGCGGCAGGGTGAGCGCGCGTTCCACGAAGCGTTCGCGCAGGACGGCCAGCACTCCTTCGCCGAGCCGGGCGACGAGGGTGACCCCGACCGCGGTCAGCACGCCCTGCGCGACCGCGACGACCACGAGCAGCACGACCGGGGTGGTGATCGCGCCGGCTGGCCGGCCGTCGGCCACTACGTCGACGATGTGGCCGAGCAAGGGCGCGGTGAGCAGGCCGACCACCGTCGACAGGGCCAGCACGCCGAACGCGGTGATGGTCAGCGCCCGCCGCTCACGCAGCAGCTTGCCGACCGTGGCCCGGATGCGCGCGTTGGTCGCGGTGGGTAGCAGTTCCCGGTTGCCGTCCGGCCGCACGGACGCCTCGAGCCTGGTCGTGGATGCCTCGGGGCTGACCGTGGACGCCTCGGGGCTGGTCATCGTCGGTTCTCCCGCGTGGTCATCGTGCCAGGACAAGTACTCAGGGCCACCTGCCCGGCCCGCGCACCGGCTCTCATGTGGACACTTGTTATCGCATGAGCACCGTCCGCCATATGGACAACGTCTGCCATGTGGACAGTGCCCACTATGTGGGCAGCGCTCGCCATGCGGACGGTGACCGTCGGATGGACACTGCCCGCAGTGTGGACACTGCTCACCGTGGGGACAGTGACCGCTATGGGGACAGCGCTCGTCGCGGGGACGGTGGTCATCAGGTGGACGGTGGCCGTCATGTGAGCACGGTCGCCCGGTAGTCCGCGTGGCCGTGGACGAGCTCGCCGTGGGTACCCTCGACGGCCACCGTGCCCCCGTCGACGACCACCACCCGGTCGGTCACCGCGAGCAGGGCCGGGCTCGTCGTGATCAGGATGGTGGTCTGGCCACGGCGGATGTCGCGTATACCGGCCGCGATCCGCGCCTCGGTGACCGCGTCCACCGCTGTGGTGGGGTCGTGCACGGCCAGCACGGGGGAGTCGACGGCGAGCGCGCGGGCAAGCGCGATACGTTGCCGTTGCCCACCCGACAGTGACCGTCCACGTTCGGCGAGCACTTCGTCGACACCGTTCGGGAGGGTGCTCGCGACCTCGTCGGCTCCCGCCGCCGTCAGCGCCCGTCCAACCACCCCTCCGGTACGGGCCCCCGCCGCGCCACCGGCATCGGCACCGACCGAGCTCCCGGCGCTGATACCGACCGTGGCCGGGCCGCTTCCGAGGCCATGCCCGGTGAGCCCACTCCCAACAGCGACAGGCTGACGTCCGGCGGGCTCATCTTCAGCCGGCTCACCGCCGGGCGTGGGCGCCACGACGTTCTCGATCAGGGTTCCCTCGAACAGTTCCGCGTCGTGCGCGGCCACCAGGACCGCTGCGCGGACCGCCGCCGGGTGCACCTCGGACAGCGGCACCCCGTCGAGCTCGACCGAGCCGGTGTCGGGGTCCGCCTCGCGTCCCAGGCACCGCAGGACGGCGGTGGCCGCCGCCGGATCAGCCGTGACGACTCCCAGCAGCTCGCCGGGGGCGGCGGTGAACGTCAGGCCTCGCAGCGGCCCGTAGGTCACGTCCTGGAAGCGGACCTGGCCCCGCACAGGCTCGGGAAGGCTCCTCGTCCCGGCCCCGACCGCCGGGGACGCCGCCAGCACCGAGGCGATGCGGCCGGCGGACGCCCGGCCCTGGGCGAATTCCGCGTTCACCCAGGCGAAGATCGACAGCGGTCCGAGCAGGAACTGGGCGAGCCCGACCGCGGCGATCAGATCACCGACCGAGATGTCGCCCTCGGCCGCGAGCCGGCCCGCGACCAGCGCGACCAGCGCGATGAAGATCCCGGTCAGCGCGAGGACGCCGCCGTCGTGCCAGGCCTTCGCGCTGGCCGCCCGCAGGGTCGCGGTTAGGGAGTCCTGGCTGGTGCGCCGGTAGCGGGCGATGGCGGCCGGCTCGGCGCCGATGCCCTTGAGCACCCGCAGCCCGGCGACAAGGTCGGCGGCGACACCCGAGGCGTGCGCGGCGCGTTCCTGCTCGGTGTCGCTGCGGCGTTCCAGCGGCCGGCCGAGCAGATGCGTCCCCCACAGCAGGAACGGCGCGCCGAACAGCACCAGCAGGCCGAGCGGGACGGAGACCGTGAGCAGCGCGACCGCGCCGACCAGCAGGCCGGTGACGGCCGCGATCGACGCGGGCAGCGCCGCGTTCACGATGCCGACCCGCTGGGCGTCCCCCGTGGCGATGCTCACCAGCGCCCCGGACAGGCGACCGGTTTCCGCGCCCGCCCGCGGGTCCAGGACACGGCGGGTGAGCTGGATGCGCAGGTTGTGCGCGGAGCGTTCGGCGGCACGTTCCCCGAACCGCGCGCCGAAGCGGTAGCAGAACGAAAGGCCGGCGAACGTGACCGCGAGGACGGCGAGCCAGCGAAGGAGATCGCCGGTGGCCCCGGTCGACACGGCCCGGTCGATGATGATCCCGATCAGGACCGGGACCAGGGCCTCACCGACCTGATGCCCCGCGACCATCACCGAGCCCACGGCGATCTGGCGCCACTGGCTGATGATCGAGCTGGTGAGGACGTCCTGTCTCGACGGCCCGCCAGTACGCACCCTTGCCCTCCGGTCCGTTGCTCGTCGTCCTCCGGCTACGAGCGATCATCCTTTGGTTGTGATCGGATGGTTCGCCCAGGCCGTCGCCGTGCCCGGCACGCCACTGCACGCCACTGTGGGCCGCTGCACGCCACTGCGGGTCACCGCGGACCGCCGTGGACCGCCGTGGACCGCCGTGGACCGCCGTGGCCGTGCCGCCTGGTCAGCCCAGCGCCAGGGCCGGAGCGTCGGCGGTCACCTCGTCCGTGGCCGAGGTGTCGTCGACATGCTCGCTGGAGTGGCCATCGGCATGGTCGAGGGTGGAGCGCAGGAGCTCCCCGGCCCGGACGGCGACGTTCGACAGCAGCGTCGAGGAGATGCCGTGCGCGTACTCGGTGGCACCAGGGATGTAGATGCCGGCCGTGGTCCCCGCCGAGGTGATCACCCGGTAGTCGCGCCGCACCCGCAGACGGCCGGCGTCGTCGGCGTTGTACACCGCCGCCATGCCGCCGAGCAGACGCCACGGGTCGCGGGAGCGGTAGCCGGTGGCCAGCACCACCACGTCCGCGTCGAGGGTCTGGCGCCGGCCGGTGGGGAGGAACTCGATGGTCGCCCGGACGCCGTCCGGGATGTCCTCCAGGCCGGTGACCCGGGATGCCCGCACCATGTGCAGCCGCTCGACGCCGCGCACCTTCTCCTGGTAGACGCGGCGGTACAGCTCGTCGATGAGATCGGTGTCGACCACCGAGTAGTTGGTCCCCCGGTGGTAGTCGAGCAGCATCGCCCGGACCTCGTCGGAGGCGTGGAAGAAGTCGTCGACCGCGGTCGGGTCGAAGATCTGGTTGGCGAACGAGCTGTCGTCGGCGGGGCTGAAGCCGTAGCGGGCGAACACCGTGTGCACCGCGGCCCGCGGGAAGTTGGAGTGGAGGTACTCGGTCACCTCGGCCGCGCTCTGGCCGGCGCCGACGACGAGGAACCGCCCCCGCGGTGTCGACGGCATGGCGTTGACGCGGTCGAGCAGGTCGTGGTTGTGCCAGATCCGCTCGGTGATCTCGATCCCGTCCGGCGTGCGAGGCTCCAGGCCGGCCGCGATGACGACGTTGCGGGCCCGGCGCACCTCGGTCCGCTCGGGATCCCCGCCGCGCCGGCTCACCACGTCGATGAAGGCGATCTCGCTGCCGCGGGTGACCGGCCGTAGGTCGATGACCTCCGAGCCGTACTCCACGAGATGGTCGAGGCGGCTCGCCGCCCATTCCAGGTAGTCGTGGAACTCGTGCCGCAACGGGAACATCGTCTTGTGGTTGATGAAGTCCACCAGCCGGTCCTGGCCGTGCAGGTACGACACGAAGCTGAAATCGCTCGCCGGGTTGCGTAGGGTAACGAGATCCTTCAGGTACGACACCTGCATGGTGGCGCCGTCGAGCAGCATTCCCCGATGCCAGCCGAAGCGTTCCTGGCGTTCCAGGAAGGTGACCCGCAGTGCCGCCGAGGGTGCTACCTGGGCGTTGTGTTCCTCGACGGCGATTGCCAGGGCGAGGTTGGAAGGTCCGAACCCGATCCCGACCATGTCGTGGACACCGAGTTCTGTCAGTTCTCCGGCCCGATCGTGCAGACGTCCTACCATGGCTGCCCTTCCAGTCATGTGACCGCGTCGGCGCTGACCAGACGTACCTCGTCCGAGGACGCTCAGGCGGAGCACCATGTCATGATTATTGGTTAAGTTAGGCTTACCTATACTCGGAATAATCCGGCGATGTCAAGGTTGTGCACCTCTTCGCGCTCCGTTGTGTACGGGCCGTCGCGTGCTCCTTCGCCGCCTGCCGATGTGATTGACTTCATCAACTTTGGTTAACCTAACTTATAGTGAATCAGGTAGTGCTGTCCGGCGGACCGCAACAACGCTGGTCGTATCCGGAGTCATGATGTACGCAGAGGGCTCGCGTCCCGCCCCTACGTGACGACGGGCCTCCCGCGTCCCGGCGCGATGCGACCCCCGCCGGCAGCTCCCTACCAGCGCCCGGTCTGTCGGCGTCCGTGCCGAGGACGGCGCGGCCCAGCCCGCCAGCCTGTCGCATACCTCGCCGTGTCGAGCGATCAGGTCGGCGCATGGCCTGAACCATGATCGTGATCGTGATGCCGCGATCCGCCAGCTACCGGCCCACCGGAGCCCCCGTGTCGTACTCTTGGTTGGGTCGTCTCCGGGGGCGTAGCTCAATTGGCAGAGCACTGCCTTTGCAAGGCAGGGGTTAGGGGTTCAAGTCCCCTCGTCTCCACCCCGTTCGCCCAGGTCAGAAGCATGATCAAAGATCTTTGGCCGATCCATAAAGATCATTAGTTAGCGGCTCGTTAGCAGGACTCGGCGACATGGCACGACACGGGGCAACCCACGGCGGCATCAGGCGGCATCCGGCGGCGGTCCGGTCGCGGGGCAGTTGAACACACTCCGTGATGGCCAGCCGGCTGGATCGAGGAGGGGCGGCCAGCCAGTCGACAGGCTGTCGATGCTTTTGATCGTCACTCAAGATCTCGCAGGGCATGGCTTCCCAGCCGCGTTTTGGACATATTCGTGATCCTGTGATCGCCCTGGTGTTCCGAGCTGGCCAGGATGTGAGCGGTACGCGCGAAGCGGGTCGACGTTGGCGCGGTCGCACATCTACCTTTGATCATTTTGGCGCGGCTTTACGGTGCCGTGTTCGCTCCGGAGCTGTGCGGCAGGGGCTAGCCGGTCAGGCCAGTCCTCTTCCCGTGGCTGGCGGCCTCCAGCGGCAGCGATGTTGTCGGTGCTGGCACGTACTGTGAGCTCGTGGCGTCGAGTACACGCAAGCACATCCCCGATTCGGTCACCAACCGGCTGTTCGCCCTCTCCGGTAATCAGTGCGCCTTCCCCGGCTGCACGAACACGGTTACGCATCAGGTTGCTCCAGGAGAGCAGCCGGTGACGTTGGGGCAGCGCGCCCATATCGTCGGGGTCGGCCGACAGGGTCCGCGATCCCACGCGGTCCCGCTGTCGGACGACGTGGACGCCGTGGAGAACCTGACGTTGTTCTGCGGGCGCTGTCATCCGATCGTCGACCGCAATCCCCGGATCTACTCGGTGGAGGTACTCGCGAAGTACAAGGCCGATCACGAGGCGCGGTTGGCGGCCAAGAACCTGCAGCCGGCTCCGTTGTCGTTGGAGGCCGACATTGTCGATCTTTCTCTGCTGCCGGTCTCCGAGTTGCCGGACTCCGTCTGGAGGGCGACGTCGGTGTTCCGCACGACCGCCGAGGTCGACGAGCACCTGCCGCGGCCGAAGCACAACCAAGTCCTGCCGTTCGTGCTGCTCAAGGGTGAGGTGTGGGCGTTTCACGATCTCGCCGGGCCAGAGAGTCCGTTCCAGGAGGTGGTTGACCCGGATTCGGCCGAACGGCTCGATGCCACGGGCCTGCTGAAGTCGGAGAACAAGAACATCTATGTCTGGCTGCTGAACGCGGCACTGCGCCGGGCGCTTCTCCGGCGTGGTGTGCGCTATGACCGTGGCCATGACCGCTACTACTTCCTTGCGGATCACGAGAACGTCACTCGGCGTGTGGAGGCCAAGACCAAAACGGGCCGGAGGCAGTCGGCGAAGAAGGTTGTCCGGCAGGAAGGTGAGCGCTCGGAACGCCCACCTAACGTCTGGTGGCATCTGGCTGCGCAGCTTCGCTTCGAGCAGTTCGAGCCGGGCTCATGGGGTCTGACCATCCGGCCGGAGTTCCACCTTACGAAGGATGGGCAGGAGCCGCTTGAGCCACGCCGCGTCGGACGTAGGGTGACCAAGCGCAAGTCGCGCATGTACAACGAGGGCTACTTCGACGCGGTCCACTTCTTCCGCTACTTCCTGCTGGACGGCAAGGCCCGCGTCGTCCTGGAGGTGGGGCAACAGGCGATCATCGTCGATGGGGACTTCCCGCGCGTGAACGCCAAGTGGCCGCAGATCACGGACAAACGCTTCGATCCGATCTCCATGCTTGACAGCGACGACGAGGACGACGTGTTGGATGCCCTGGTCGGCTCCTGGGAGCTCGACGAATGGGACTGGGGCGCGGAACACAGCGAGGACGACCAGTGAGCCTGACCCTCAAGCCGCTGCGCCCGGCCGTTGAATGGCTCGATGAGCCGTATCTGGCCTTCGCTGACGGTCTCGTCCACATCGATCCCAAGGTCGGTATCCCGGCGTCCGGCCCGTGGTCACGAGACCAGCCGAATCATCCTTCGTCGGTGACTGCCGGCTTCATCGGGACCGCTGACTGCATCGCGAAGGCCCGCGCGTGGCTGTCCCGTGCGGCTGAGGGTGTCGACGGTGACGACGACCACCATCCGTTCTGTGGCTTCCAGCTCAACGGACCGTTCGCCTCACAGTTGCGGACCAACGGGCCGGAGGCGAAGATAACTGCCAACGAGATCCGTGAGCTGACGGCCAACCGGCTGAAGAAGCTCGATGGTCTGAAGCACCTGCTGGACCTCATCGACAACCGCCTTGTGCAACTGGCGAGTCTGGACGCCCCACCCACGGTGGTGTTCATCACGCTCCCCACGGAGATCACCAAACGCTACTGGGCTGTCCATCAGACGAACCGGGGCGTGGAGACCGTATGGAACCTCCGTGCAGGCATCAAGGCCCGTGCGATGCGGCGCGGACTGCGGACACAACTGCTCCAACAGGAAACCATTGAATCGGATCTTGAGGCGCACACCTCTGGCCTTGAACATCCTGCTGATCTTGCGTGGAACCTGTTCACCGCGGTCTATTTCAAAGCCGGTGGGTTTCCCTGGGCGCCCGTCGGCATCCCCGCGGGAACCTGCCACATCGGGGTGACGTTCTACCGGCCACACGGCGAGCGGTCGGCCATGAGGACCAGCGTCGCCCAAGCGTTCGCCGAGAACGGCGACGCGTTCGTGCTGCGAGGCAACCCGTTCGAGTGGAACGGAAAGTGGCCGCACCTTCCCGCCGAAGAGGCTGCCCGGCTGATCGCAGACGTCGCCGACCGATACACACAGACAATGAAGCGCCCACCCCGACGGCTCGTCGTTCACAAGCAGTCATGCTTCTTCCCCGACGAACTCTCAGGATTCCAGGACTCCCTCAACGGCTACGACTACGATCTGGTCGCGCTCGCCCCGTCAACCGGCATGCGCCTGATGCGCCACGGTGAGTATCCGCCACCCCGAGGCGTCTGCGTCAGCGTCGGCGACCGCCGATATCTCTATACGACCGGGTACATCCCCTCGCTCGGACGCTATCCCCACGGGCACGTTCCGACTCCGGTACAAATCACCGATCACGTCGGGGAATCCGCCCCCCAGGAGCTTCTCCGCGAGGTGCTGCTGCTGACGAAGATGAACTGGAACTCGGCGCGCTTCGCCGAGAAGCTTCCGGTCACCGTCCGTTTCGCCAATGAAGTAGGCGCCATCCTGCGCGATCTCCCCGACGACTGCACTCCAGAGGCGCGATACGCCTTCTATATGTGAGGAAAGCCGCACGCTGGTGATGGAAAACAGACTGTGTAGGGGGATTGATGGATCGTCACCCGGCGGCGAGACGCTGTGCCTTAGTCGGCGTGGACTCGGGCAAAGCGGCGAACAGGCCGTACTCAATTCGGGATAGATATTGGTGATCATTTCTTGTGGGTTCGGATTCACGGGATGACGCCTTCCGGATCGATCTGCATCCTGTCCGAAATATTCCATCTTCGTGATCATTTATAGGCGCGTGCCATCCACGTAACGATTGGTGATCGGATGGACTACGGTCGCCTCCGCGCTGGCGGGCATTTGTGCGACCAGCATCTAGTCGTTTACGGTCGTTCATGTCGCAGTTCTGCGCGGAGCCGTTCGACGAGTAGCCTGCGGTAAAAACGAGCGCGATGAAGTAGAAGCGTTGGTCATCGTCAGAGGGCCAGGGCAGATTCGATGAGCCTGAGCTATCGTCCGCCCGGCGGCCTACCCATGGCGACCAGGTGCTATACCGGATGATGGAGGTGGCCGTAGGGAATGTCGTCCCCTAGTCCGAGTTTCCTGACTGGCGGGTAACTTGGACCTCTCCGTCCATGATCAACGATCTGGTGCGTGCCGGTTGACCTGCGTCGTTGCGCGACCGGATGGTTGCGATCATGGCCTTTGAGGGTGCATTACCCATATTGGGGCGCCGATCATCAAGAAACGGCGGGGTGACCCAGTGTACCTGTACGCCGCCACGTCCGCGCGGGTCGACGGGCAGCCCAGGATCGTAGACCAGGTCTATCTCGGCACCGAGGACGAGGTGATCGCCCGGCTGGCCGGGCAGGGCGGGGGTGGCCTGGCGCTGCCGAGCACTGCCGGTTCGGTGACGTCGCCGCCGTGTGGGGGATGCTCACCCGTCTGGACGCCGCCGGGATCATCGACACCCTGGTCGGGGACGCGAAGGTCAGCGGCGGGGTGACGGTCGGGACCTACCTGGCACTGGCCGTGCTCAACCGGGTCTGCGACCCGCGGTCGAAGGCCGGCTTCGCCGACTGGTACACGACGACCTCGCTGCCCAGGATCATTCAGATCCCGGCGAAGACGCTGGAGCACCGCCGGTTCTGGGACGCGATGGACCGCGTCGACCTGGAGAGGGTCGACGAGATCGAGGCGGCGCTGACCCGGCGGATGATCGAGGTGTTCGGGCTCGACACCTCCGGGCTGATCCTGGACATGACGAACTTCGCGACGTTCCTGGACTCCATGAACACCCGCGCCCCGGTCGCGGCCCGAGGCAAGGCCAAGCAGAAGCGCTACGACCTGCGCCTGGTCGGCCTCGGCCTGGTCGCCACGAGGGACGGCGGGATCCCGCTGCTCTCCCGGGTCTACAAGGGCAGCCAGCCCGACGTCACCCAGTTCACCCCGATGATCGAGGAACTGGCCCGCCGCTACACCGACGCCGTGACCGCGCCGGGCGGGCTGACGCTCACCTTCGACGCCGGGCAGAACTCGACCGTGAACTTCACCCGGCTCGCCGAGCTCGGCCTGCGTTTCGTCGGCTCGGTCCCCCCGTCCGGCCTGCCCGACCTACTCGCCCGCCCGGCCGCCGACCGGACGCTGGTCGGCCGCTACGCCGGCGAGGGGCTGACCGCGCTCGACACCCGCGCCGCGGTACTCGGCGCCGACCGGCGGGTGATCCTGACCCACTCGCCGACGCTGCGCACCGCCCAACGGGTCGGCTTCGCCCAGACCCTCGCCAAGGCGACCGGGACGCTCGACGAGCTCGCCGCCCGCCTCGCTCGCGGCCGCACCCGCCGGGGCCGGGCCGCGGTCGAAGCCGACATCCGGACCATCCTCGCCCCACGCTGGGCCGCCCGGGTGCTGCGCACCGAGCTGACCGGCGACACCCCCACCTCCCTGCGCCTGACCTGGACCCACGACGAAACGGCGCAGGCCGCCCTGGAAGAGGAGATCTTTGGCAAACGGATCCTCGTCACCGACCACGACGACTGGCCGGTCGACCAGGTCATCGACGCCTACCGATCCCAGGAAGACCTCGAGGCCGGGTTCCGCCAGGCCAAGGACCCCCACGTCGTGTCGTTCGCCCCGATCCACCACTTCACCGACCACAAGATCCGGATCCACCTGTTCACCTGCGTGCTCGCCCTGTCGGTGGCCCACCTGATGCGGCGAGAAACCGAGCACTGGCTATGTCGGTCACAACGAGCACCAACTGCTGACGGCGATGGGCACCAGTCCGAGATCCGATGAGCCGGTGTCGATGAGAACGAGCACCACGGTGGCGAGCCTGCGCACTCGTGTCACCACGGCGCCTTCTCGCTGCGCTTTTGCCTGGTACGAAACGGGATCGAGCCGGGCGGTGGCCGGGGACACTGGGCGCGCTGGCGGCACGGCGCGCCCAGTAGTGCTCGAACTCAGCGACATCGCGGCGGCGGTAACCCGACTCCGTGGTGCTCGTGGCGGCCAACATTTGGTGCCCGTTCTCGCTTGCGTAGCCATGACACGGTAGACGCATTGGGTGTTCCCGACCGACACAGCAACGTCGGCCTGCTTGAGATTTCAGCCTCGACTACCGGGAAGATACGTGCCCATGGTCGATCCACAGGTCTGACCACGGCTTGTCGAGCGTGACGGCACCTCGAGGGCCAGTTTGAGCAGAAGAGCGTTTACAAGATCTTGGGTATCGGTGTAGTTGCGCTCACCTGATCGAACTCGCCGGTGGACAGCGACATCACAAGATCCGTTTCAGTGCCTACAGTATTGTCCTGTCCGTCCAGGTTGATGATCTTCATGGTTGGAGTATAGGGGATGTCAGGGTAATTTGCGCGGAACGGGGGAGTGCGTGTCAGAGAACCGGAGGAGCGGGTCCTGACTCCTCGGGCTTGGCCATAGCTGCCGAAACGGGAGTTTTCTTTCTGCCGAGTTTCTCGAGCTGTTTGGTCAGGCTGTCGCGTTCATGGATGAGGGCGTTGAGTTGGTCGCGCTGTGGGAACGGCTGGCCCTTCAGCTCTCGAGCTTTAGTGATTTCCTCGCTGAGCCTGTCAGCGGTGGCGTCCAGAGCGCTGAGAATCGTATCGAATCGGCGGATGTTCTTCTCGAGATTGACAATGACACGTCCGGGGTCGGCCGCGTCGTCAGCGACGTCTATGTTGATAACGTTGTCGTGTGCGCCATCGACCCATATTTCGAGAGAGCTGGATAGGCGCCGTGTGATGACGGGTATATTGCCGATAGTTCCGAGTGTGACGTCTTGGAGATATCGATCTTTTGTTTGTAGGTGAGCCCGGTCTATGAGGTGGGTACCCGCAGCGGTTCGGTCGTCGAACCATTTTCCGTCGATCATTGCCGTGAAGGCTTTGCCTCGGGTGTCTCGTCGTGCGGCGATGAGCTGGCGGATGCGATCTGCCTGGTCCCGGGTGGCGGTGAGGAAAGTTTCCTCGCTGGTGATGCTGGCAGCAAGATCTTCCTGTTCGTAAGCGTGGGCGGTGGCGAGCCGACGTAAACGGGTGATCTCCATGTCGAGCGCCGCCGCTTGGACGACGAGGGGCGAGCCGGTGGCAAGTGCTTTGATCTCGGCGTAGTTGAGAACCTGATCGGTGTTGAGATCGTCGATGGTTCGGGCATCGGTCTTTCCCGCCATGATCTGTGTGATGAATCGAGCTTTTCTTTCGATAGCTTGCCACATGAAGGCATCAAATGACCCCTCCGTGACATAGCGAATGATATGTACTTCGGGGCACTGATTTCCTTGGCGGAGAATGCGCCCCTCGCGCTGTTCGATATCGGCTGGTCGCCATGGGACGTCGAGGTGGTGCAGTGCGATGAGCCTACGCTGAATGTTGGTACCGACGCCCATTTTTCCGGTACTGCCAATGATGACGTTGATCTGACCATCACGGCAAGCGGTGAAGAGGCGGGCTTTCGCCGCGTCGGTGTCATAGTCATGGACAAAGGCAATCCGCTCGCGGGGAATTCCTAGATCCACGAGTAGGTCACGGAGTGCGTTGTAGATGGTAAACCGACCCTCCTGTTTGGTGGGGGTTCCTTGATCGCAAAAGATGACTTGGCAGGCGCCTGGGGTGGCGTGAGGACGGCCGTCGGCGTCAGTGAACAGATCGGCAGCGTGTTCGTGCCAGAGATCGGCGACGCGTTGGGCGCAGACACCGATTTTGCCGCCGGCCGGGTCAGGCGGACGGCCGACGAGGCGGAGGTCGAGGGATGCGAGCCGACCGTCGCTGCTGATCTTGAGCATGTTGTCATGCTTCGGGTCGATCTTGCCGGTGCGGACTTCCTCGGCACGTTCACCGAGTTCGCTGATGAAGTTGTGGAGTTCGTCCGAGCCGGGAACGGTGACCGTCACCGGTTTGCCGCTGTGGATGGCAGGGGTGGGTAGGCGGATGTCCTCGGCGGTCTTGAGGTCGGCGACAGTGCGGTAGAGGGAGAGGAGCTCCGGGACATTGTCGAAGGCGGCATACCGGGTTTTGACGCGGAAAGAGCCGCCTTCGGGAGCAAGCTCGAGCCCAGTGACGGCACGGGCGAAGGTTGCCGCCCAGGCATCAAAATGCTCGATCTTCATCTCGGCCAGAAGTTCGGGCGCGAGATAGCGCAGCATGACCCACAGCTCGGACAGCGAGTTCGCGATCGGGGTACCGGTGGCGAAAGTCGCAACGCGGGGCCCATGAGCCTGACGGAGCCAGTCGAGTTTCATGCACAGGTCGAAGGCACGCTCGCTGGCCGGGGCGGAGATCGGTAGCTTCGTGACAACGCGGAGCCCCTTGTACATGTGAGCTTCGTCGACGAACAGGTAGTCGACGCCGAACATGTCAAACGTGACCAGGCCCGGGTCCTGGCGGCGTTCGGCGAGAGCTTTCAACCGTGTGGTGAACTTCAGGACGGATTTCTCCAGCTCCTTGACGGTGAACCGATTTTTCTCCCGGTCCATCGCCAGCTCCTGAAGCAGTGCACGGTAAGAATCCCGTTCTTTCTCGAGGAACTCCTTCTCGATCTTTGAGCTGACGCGGAGCATACCGAAACTTGATTGTTTGATGATGATCGCATCCCAGTTCCCGGTGGCGGCTCTGGCTGCGAACGCCTGTCGAGCGTCGCGACCAAGGTCGGACTTCTGGGCGAGCAGGATTTTTGCGTTCGGATAGAGTTGGATGAATTCGCGGCCGAACTGCTCGAGCATGTGATTGGGAACAACGTACATAGGTTTGTTTACGAGCCGAAGTCGGCGCATTTCTTGACCTGCCATGATCATAGCAGCGGTTTTGCCTGCACCCACAACGTGTCCGAGCAGCACGTTACCGCCGTTGCCGCCCATGCCGCCGGAGACGATCCGCCAGGCTGCATCCCGCTGGTGGGAATGGGGAGGGAACGCGGTCGACATGCCTGGAAAAGTCATATGGGAGCCGTCGAAGGTCGGCAGGACCAGGCAATTAAACCGGTCGTTATAGAGACGGCTGAGACTGGTGCTCCGGCTGGGATTCTCCCAGGCCCAGCGGGTGAATTGCTCAGCGATCTGGTCGCGCTTGTTGTTCGCCGCGACGGTCTCCACGACATTGCGGATGCGTGTGCCCTCGTTGTCTTCGTCGTAGACGACGGTCGGCTTCATGTTCAACATCTGCTCGATCAGGGAGACGGCGTTGACCCGCCGTGTACCCCACTTGCTCACCGCCGTAACAAGCTGTCTGCGACGCTGCCAGGGGATGTCGATCTCCCAGGTGGCGGTCTTCTCCGAGTGGTGCACGACAGGTGGCGTGATATCGAGGAGGTCACCGACGAAGGTACCGATGATCTCAGTAGGCAGCCACGGCGCGCCGAGTTGGACTCCGATCTCCTCCGGCGTCAGATCGCGAGGAAGGACCTTCTCGAGCGCACTGACGTTGCGCTCCCATCGAGGATCAGCCACTGCGGCGGCACGAGCGACCTCCAGTTTGGAGCGTACGTTCCCCGACAGATATGCGGTCGCGATCTCGATCCGCTGTTCCGCCTCGATGACAGGCGAATTCGGGGGAAACTCGGTACCGGGACTCGTTGGTGTCGCAGACGAAGGCGGCAGTTCGTAGACGAGGTCACCGAGTTCAGCCAGTGCGCTGTCTTCATCGACGCCGAGCAGGCCAGCGATGCGGTGCAGGTCCGCGCGGCCATAGGTCGCCAGGCACAGCGAGAGTGCTTCGGCGGCAGTCGTGGCGCCGGTGGGCTCGCGGCGCGGCGCGATGACTCGTTCCTCGAAGATCGCAGCTTTTGTGATCTGACCGGTGCTGTGGTCGACGACCTCCAAGGCGGCGAGCAATGGCCAGCCTGGGTCGTCGAGGATGCGTCCGGGGACGCGGGGAGTGACCGCCGGGGGCTGGTCCGCTGTGCTTGGTGCGACCGTGCGAACGTCGGCGAGTCGACCGAAACGGTTCACATAGCGGTCGTAGATGGCATTGAGCCGCCGTCGTTCGGCCTGCCAGGTCTCGGTGTCGGCGGGATCGTCGGAGGTCTGCGCGGCGAGTACGGCTCGGGTGACGTCGCGGAGCGTGATGAGCGCCCGCAGTTCCTCCGTCTCCCGCTTGTTGCGGACTGCGACGGCCCGGTGCTGCCCGTCGCGGCCCAGGATCGACAGAGTGCCGTTCACGAGGGTGAGTGCGCCTACCTCACCGTCGTGTTCGTCGGGGCGTGCAGTGCTGGGCGGAGCTGGACCCGTCGATTCCAGCGGACGCGGGGACCAGCCTCGTCCAGCCTCTTTCGCGCTCGTCGCGATCTGGCGGGCCTGGACGGCGAGCTGGTCGCCCCAGCTCTCGACTGGAGCGACCGTAACTGTGCTGGCGTGCACACCGCCGACGCCGTAGCGGCCAAGAACCCGATCGGGATGCTCGGCGAAGTACCGATTCACCCGGATTGAATCCGGGAGGTCCGGCCGGATGCTGTCCTCTGGCAGCTCAATCTCGACTGTTGTCTCCCAGTCGAATGGTGCTCGGGGCTCGTCCGCCGGCCGGCGACGGAGTACGAGGATGTCGGTGACCACGCTGGTGCCGGCCGCGGCCATGTGAGCGTTCGAGGGGAGCCGGATCGCGCCGAGCAAGTCCGCGCGTTCGTACATGTCCCGGCGGGCTCCTGGGTTGCGGGCATCCAGGGTATATGGCGAAGTGATCGTGACCAAGATCCCGCCGGGTTTCAGGA
The DNA here is from genome assembly GCF_900634765.1 of Candidatus Protofrankia californiensis. Lineage (NCBI taxonomy): Bacteria > Bacillati > Actinomycetota > Actinomycetes > Frankiales > Frankiaceae > Protofrankia > Candidatus Protofrankia californiensis. Next base: position 17,462 of record NZ_CAAAFT010000001.1, read on the forward strand.
GATCCAATGCCTTGATTACAAAATGGTTGTGGATGGTGTGGCCATGCGGATTGTGCAACGGGTCATGCAACGGATAGTTCCCGAACGGAACGTTGCCTATCGCCGCGTCGAAGCTGCCTGCCGGCAGCCGGGTTTCTTCAAAACCCTCGGAGAGGATGCGCGCGTGGGGGTAGAGCGCGGTGGCGATGGCAGCCGTGGTCGGTTCAACCTCGACCCCGACGAGGTCGAGGGGGACGTCAGGTGCCAGCCCGAGAAAATGGCCTGATCCACACCCGGGCTCCAGTACCCGGCCACCAGCAAACCCGAGATCAGCGAGAAGATCCCAGCAAACACGGACAAGCGAGGCATCGGTGTAATGGGCGTTGACCGTCGAGGTCCGGGCAGCATTCCACTCGGCTTCATCGAGCAGCGCCCGAATCTCGGCACGTTCAGCGTCCCAACCACTTGCGCGCTCATCGAATACCTGCGGAAGCGATCCCCAGCCCGACCAGCGTGCCAGGATCGTCTGATCGGTGGCGGTCGCGCTCCGTCCGGTATCACGGAGCCACCGCAGTAATTTCAACGCCTCGATGTTGGCACGGGCTTTCCCTCGCACGCCCGGCGGAGCGAGATCGTCTTGAGACCGGGGGCGGAATCGGATATTGGTCTCAGACGCTCGGTCAACCGATGGTCCCGCGGATGTTGAACCTCCCTCCGGCGCGGATTCGGATTCGAGGCGAAAAGCGGCATTCGCTACCGGACTATGGTCTCGAGGTAGCCCATCGGAAGCGGCCTGCGATGCGGGATTGGACTGTGATGTGGGACGAGAGAGGGCTGTTGTCTGGCGCGACTTGTTCGCGTGCGCCCGGCTACCTCCCCTGTGGCTTCGGGCTTCGGACGGTCGCGCGTCCGGCTCTGGGGACGATCTGCCGGAGGGCGCTGATACCTGGTCAGAAATGGAGATATCGTCAAACAGACCTGCTTGTGGGCGAGGTCCGGGGTGTCGCTGGCGGTCGCTGGCACCTCGCCTACCGGGATCAGGATTCTTCGCCGCGCCGGGCGGAGGGGCGTTGGCGACGGATGTCTTACGAGAGCCGCCCTGGGACGGAACCGGTTCGGTGACGTGCTCCGGGCGCCTGTTGGCGGCGACCGTGCCTCTGTCGGGAGCCGAGCCAGCCGAATCGTCGAAAAGCGGGCCCCAGAGGTCGGCTGCGAGGCTGCTGTCTAGTTCTCCTCGTCTGTGTTCGTCGGGTTCAGGAGCGGGAGCGCCCAGAGCTTGTGCTCCCAGTACAGATCCTCCGAGCCCAGCATCGCCACCAGAGCTGCTTCCAGACCCTCGGCCGGGACCGTCAGATACACCTGGTCTGGGACGTCGAAGTCCACGTCCTCGTCCGGCTCGATCTCCCGCGGGCTGATCCGTACCAGTTCCGCCCGGCGCAGCTTCCGCAGGACCGCGACGGCTCCTTCCCGCAGGGCCATCGGCCCGTAGGGGTCGCTCGTCACCCGCTCCGCCATCGCCGGGTCGTTGCGCTCCAGCCAGCCCAGCAGCGCCCCGCTCACCCGGCTGATCGCCTCCGGGTCGTTCGTGGGGGGCGTGTCCCTGCCGAGTGCTGCCGCCATCGTCATCGGTGCCTCCGTCCTGGTCGTATGCAGCGCCATCGACGCGCTGCCCGGTCCGATTACCGGCGGAGTTCCTGGTCGCGGTAGGCAGATGTCCGTCGTCCCGCTCGGCGTCAGGCAACCCTGTCGTCGT
>NZ_CAAAFT010000002.1:0-15273 GCF_900634765.1 Candidatus Protofrankia californiensis
GTCCGGCCGAATCCGTCACAGTAGGAGAAGGTCGGCTGGATCCGGCTGTGGGCACCGGCGGGCAGCTCGGCGACATGCGTCTGGCGGGCCAGCGTGGCGACGGCCACGGGTCGTGGGTCCGGCTGGTCCCGCGTCCGCCAGTATGCGAACAGGTCGTGGACCAGCCGGGTCGTCGCCGTCCCCAGCAGGGAAGCCGCGTTCGCGAGCGGGTCGTCGAAGAGGGCGACGATCTGCGTCTCGTCGGGGTCGGGGTCGAGATCGCCGATCGTATCGCCGGTCAGCTGGCCGGGCTTGCCGTTGACCGCCGTGGCGACCACCAGCCCGAGAGCGTCGAACGCGACCTCGCTGGCGTTGCCGTTGGCGTCCGTCAGCCGGGTCGGCGCCAGCACCCGGTAGTTGTTGCTGGCCGTGACCCGGTTTCCGAGCGCGTCCACGCTCTCGACGGTCAACAGGTCATGGTCGTCGTGGCTGATGACGCTCTCGGTGCTCACCTGCGTGGTGTGGAACGGATCCCGCCGCCGACAGGGCAGGAAGAAGTGGCGGCAGGCATGGCGGTGTTCCTGCTCGGCCGTGTCCGCGGGGTCGGGGGACAGGAACGTCCGCCCGGTGGGCGCCCACCAGTGGCCGTCCGGGTCCGTGGCGGGGAAGCGGCCGTCGGCCTTCGCCCGCGCACCGCTCACGTAGCCGCCACGGTCGCCGTAGCCGTCGTGATCGCCGTGGTCGCCGGCCGCGCCGCCCAGGACGGCGTCCGGATCCGGCATCAGCGGGACGCCGTCGCGTCGGAACACCCGCGCCACCAGCCCGGCTGTAAGGGCCAGCTCGTAGCCCTCGCCCAGCAGCGCCCGAGGCTGCAGGACGCCCAGCGGCAGCAGCCCGGAGAAGTCGTCCGCCCTGTAGAGGGTGCGCACCGACTCGATGAGACGGCGTCGCCGCGGGCCGACGGCCGTCCCCTCGTAGGGCATCTCGTCGTCGAAGCGCAGCCGCACCCGGCCCGGCCCGGCCGGATCCGGTTCGCTGAGGTCCGATGCCCGGAACCGGTGCTGCGCGCCGGTCGGGGTGTACCCAGTCAGCTCGTAGCTGCGCGACTCGGCGGGCATCGGGGTTCGATGGTCGTCCGGAAAGGCGGCGACGTCGTCGATCGGGTTGGTGACGGCGTTTTCGCTGCAGGTGAGCAGCGAGACGGTCTGCCGAGCGCGATCAGTGGCGTCCGCCAGCGGCGACACCCGCCGGCCGTACGCGATGGTCGCGGCCTTCAGCACGTTGCCGAACGGGTCGACCTCGAGGGTGATCGTGTGCTGCACCCGTGGGTCGTCGGGGTCGCGCTCGTGGTGGCGGTCGACCGTCTCGGCCGGATGCGGCAGGAACACCGCATGCTGCCGGTTGACGCCCCGTGCCTGCAACAGCTGGACCGCGAAGCTGTGCTCGGAGACGGCGTACGGGTGCTCCTGACGCACACCGCCGTCCAGGGCGTAGACCTCCTGGCGCAGCATCGACCCGGCCAGGGCGCGGTGGGCCTCCCGGTGCTCGGTGTCCGTCAGGCCGCTGGGCGGCGGGGGCCCCGTCAGCGAGCCTGGCGGCAGGTGGGCGGGTCCGGCCGGGGAGCCGGTGTGGAACCACGTCCTCGTGAGCACGGCTGGCAGGTGGGACGCCGGGTTCTCGTTGTCGGCGAGGCCGCCGTCCGGCGGCAGGACACCGTTGCTCGTCAGCGCACCGATCTCCTCGGTGTCCCACGTGTCCACCAGGCCGAACCCGCGGAACTCACGTTCCTCGCCGTCGAAGTACCCGTGGTGATAGGCGTACCGGGTCACGAAGCGGTTGCGACTGATGCGGTCGTACGTCTCGACCCGCTCGACCACGTGCACCGGGAACGGCAGTCGGGTGACCCACGGCACGCCGTCGCGCCTGTCCTGGAGATAGAACTTCGTGGACGGCGCGTAGGTGACGGCGGTCTCGGCGCCGAGATTGTTGGTCACCCTGGTCAGGAGGTAGGGCTTGTCCCCGCCCATCAGGTTCACGTAGCGCAGCGGTCGGCTGGTGTCGTCCGGCAGCGGCGAGGACCAGACCAGGCACGCCGTCCCGTTGCCCAGCAGGTCGGCGGTGGTGATCGACACCATGTCGTCCACCCGCGGGAAGACGGTGAGGTGCACCGGCCCGTGCCAGCCGTTGCCGCACTGGTTGAAGTACAGCCGGACCCCGTCCCGGTGCAGGTAGATCAGGTCGGTGGTGCCGGTGCCGTCGATGTCCGCCAGCCGGATCCGCTTCTGGTCGAACTGGTCGGGGGCGTCGAAGGGCCCGACACCGTCCATCGTCACCTTGGCGCCGAACCGGCCGTATCCGAGGTTGGGCCAGTAGCAGACCTCCCCGTTGCGGATACGCACGAGGTCCGTGAGCCCGTCGCCACTGAAATCGGCGAGGTGGACGGACTGGGTACCGTCCGCGAAGACCAGGCGCGGGCCCGCATCCTCGTCGAGCGGCCGTGGCACCGGTATCGCGGGGCCGAATCCGGCCTCGGCCAGTGAAGGATGCCAGGTGAAGGTATCGTCCTCGATCACCAGTACGTCCGGGTGGCCGTCGCCGTCGAGGTCGACGAACCTGACGTCATCGTTGTTCAGGTCCCGGTGCAGCTGCGAGTCGAACGGCCGGAACGGTGACCAGCCGTCGTCGGCGTCATGCTCGTAGAGTCCGGTGACGGGGCCGTCGAGCACCACCAGATCCGACTGCCCGTCGCCGGCGAGGTCCATGAACCGGGCCGCCCCGACCCCGGTCGTCGACCGGTTGGGCCTGGCGGCGACCAGCTCGAGCGGCGCGAGGTCGACGGACCCGTGCGCCAGCGGGCTGAGATTCCGCTTGTAGTACCAGGCGTCCGCGCTCTCGGCGAGCAGGCCGGGAACGCCTTCACCGTGCAGGTCGACCCACTCGAAACCGCCACCCTCGATCCCGGCGGAGAGGTTCTGCAGGTGGGCGGGGCCGACCTCCTGCACCGTCCCGCTCACGACCGGTCGGGTGTAGTCGAATTCCAGCGGCGGCAGGCTCCGGCTGCGGTACCCCGCGCCGTCCCGGCGGTATCCGGTCCGGGTGACGGCGTGCAGCAGCGCGCCCCGGGATGCCGGTGGCCCGGTCGGGTCACCGGGCGCGGAGCCGTCCGGAAAGGAGTACTCCAGATCGGTGGAGTGGACCAGGCCGTCGTACCCGGCGACGCCGGCGAGCCGGTCGGGGAGGTGGGCGGGCTGGTCGGGGATGTGGTGGAACATCAGCACCCGTCGGCACAGCCGGGTGGCGCGCACCTCGAAGCCCGACCGGTAGGAGGAGAAGGGGTCGGGCCGGTGGTCCCAGACGCCCGTGTCGTCCGGTGCGGGGTTGTGGACGTCGTGCTCGCCATAGTCCAGCACGACCTCGAACATCCAGCGGGGGTCGGCGGCCTCCGCCGGCGGCAGGTCGGCGAGAAATCGCGGCCGCCTGCCTTCGGCGTCGAGTAACGGGCGGCGATTGGCGTAGCGGATCCGCTTCAGATACCGGTTGGTCCTGCGGACGGCGTCGCTGCGGTGGCGTTCGCAGGCGCGGCCCCGGTCGACCCCGGCATCGTCGTCCGGCACGTGCACGTAGCTGATGGCATTGCCCTTGTCGTCCCTGGACTCACAGATCAGCCAGCTGAAGACCCGTGCGGAGTCCTCCGGATCGGTGATCCGCGAGTCACCGTCCGTGCCGTAGACGGTGAGGACGTTGGCGCTGGAGATTGATCTCCAGTGCACGTCCCCGTCGTCGAGTCGCGTCCAGCGCTCGATCCGGGCGCACAGGGTGTCGACGCGCGGGCGGTAGCGCCGGATGGCGTAGCGCGGATCGGTCGTGGTGTCGTCCCTGAGTTCGCCGCCCGGCGCCAGGACAGGTACGAGATCCTCGGATCCGGAGAGGATGAAGACGTCCGACTCGCGGTCGTCGTCATACCGCGGCAGCCCCTTGTCGGTCTTGCGGGTGATCGCCGGGAGGGAGAGCCGCCAGCCGAAACCGAACACGCCGTTACCCGAACCGGAGTCGTATGACAGAGCCAATTGCGGGCCGAAGCCGGACCGGCCGGGACTCGTCGCGATCGGCACGTGCAGAGAACCGGTCCCGGTCACCGGATTTGCGGTGAACTTCTCGCCGATTCCACGGATGGCACCGCCCCCTTTGGGCAGGGTCGGGGGCACCGGCTGAGGCTGGTTCTCCCGCTCGGGCGGGGCGGGCACGTCACGCGTACTCACCTATGCGTCACCTGCGTTTCTCGGAAATGGCCACTTGAATCCGATCGTGAGAGGTCGGATCGTGGACATCTGTCCATCTGCACTGCGGCCCTGACCTGGCGCGATGAGCGTGAACGCTGCTGAGAATGCGGTGATGACGGCGGCGGCTTCATGCGCGCTCCGATGGGTCGCCAGGGTCGGATGTCGATCGGCGTGGCCTTGTTCCTGCAAATTTCCTACAAATGATCGCCGATAGTGGATAAATACCGTTTCTTTAACCCGAATCGCCTCGGTGCGACATTGATACACGCGTCGCCGGCGCTTCGTACGTCTCTGTCGGCCATTGGACGTCTGGGTGGGCTCCCTGACCGTGTCGTCAGGGAGCCCACCGGCGCAGCAGGTCCAAAGCTCCTTCTGAGTTTTTACGAACAGTGACGGCGAGGACGCGCCCGTGATGTCGATCGTCGCGGCGATCCTCACCGAGCTCGGCGGCGCGACGTCGCACGCCGCGGTGGTCAGCCGCGAGCTCGGCGTGCCCTGCGTGGTCGGCTGCGGTGCCGGGACGCTGATGACTCTGGAGGGCACCGTGGTGACCGTTGACGCCACCGCGGGCGAAGTGCTTGAGGGCAGTCTGTCGTGGCCCCGGTAAGCGTCAGGGACGAGCCCGATCTCGCGCAGCTGCTGGCCTGGGCCCGCGCCGAGCCAGGCGCCGATCCGGCCGCCTCACTGCCGGACCTGCTCGCGGCGCGCAGGCGTACCGAGCACTCGTAGGGCTCTGCTGCCGGCTCGAGTGCCGCAGCCCGGTCGCCGCCGCCCCACCACTCCGGGACATCCGTGGCCTCCCGCATCCTGCGGGAGCATCCTGCGGGACAAGCTGCCGGGCTCGCTCGCCACGCGGGTGCTCGGATGGGTCTGGTGCGTCACGTTCGCGACCGTGGGTGAGCTATGGCAGCGGGCCGAGATGCGAAGGCGGCGCTTGCCGGGGCCGCTTCGTGCCGATGGCATGCCAACCGGCGGGTCCTCAGAACGATCCGCGCTACTTGACCAACGCTTCGGCGGGTTTGCCGCCCGTCCGGCCTGTTGTCCACAGGCGGCAGGGGGCGGCGGGAGCGGGTCCACGCTGACCAGTGATGACCAGCGTGTGCACGTTCGACCGGTCCTTGACCGCTGCCGTCTCCAGCAGGAGATGGGCACCTGGTGACCATGCGGGCGGATCACCCGCTGCGCCGTCCCCCGGACATCCAGGCCCGCCTCACGGGCCGGCGTTGCTGGCGAGGGAGCGTGCGAGGACGCCGTGGTGGGCGAGCAGTGCGTGCGGGTGGTCAGCGTCGTGCGCTGCCGGGTGGTCGGTGTGGACGGTCGCGGCGGCCAGCCGCGGTACGGCATGGATGAGGGCGTGCTCGGCGGTCACGGCGATCGCGTGCGCATCGACGACGGTGAGTTCCCCGGGGACGACGATGTCGGCTTCGGCGTGCAACCGGTGGCCGATCCAGCGCAACCGGACCCGGCCGACGGCGCTGACACCGGGGGTGGCCCGTAGCGCGGCCTCGGCGGCATCGATCAGGTTCGGGTCGACAGCGTCCATAAGGCGCCGGTAGACCCCGCCTGCGGCGTCACGAAGCACGGCGATGATCGCGACGGTGATGACCAGGCCGATGACCGGGTCGGCCGTGTCCCATCCCGCGGCCACGCCGGCGGCGCCCAGCAGCACGGCCAGGGAGGTGAACCCGTCGGTGCGGGCGTGCAGCCCGTCCGCGACCAGCGCCGCCGACCCGATCTTCCGTCCGGTGCGGATCCGGTACCTGGCCACCAGCTCGTTGCCGGCGAACCCGACCAGCCCGGCCGCGGCCACCGCCGGCAGGTGGGTGACTGCACGGGGATGCAGCAGGCGGTCGACGGCTTCGTAGGCGGCAAGGCCCGCGGATGCGGCGATCGTCGCAAGGACGGCGACACCGGCGAGGTCCTCGGCGCGGCCGTAACCGTAGGTGTAACAGCGGGTTGCCGGCCGTCGGCCGAGAACGAACGCGACGCCCAGGGGCAGTGTGGTCAGTGCGTCCGCGGCGTTGTGGATGGTGTCCCCGAGCAGTGCCACCGACCCGGACAGCGTGACGATGACCATCTGAAGGGCAGCGGTCGCCCCGAGCACGGCCAGCGATATCCACAACGTGCGGATGCCCTCGGCGGACGTCTCCACAATCGGATCCACCCGGTTCGCCGTGTCGTGGGAGTGCGGCACCAGCCGGTGAGCCAGCCGGTACCGCCACCGTGCACCATCCCTGGGCAGTGCACCGGTGTTATCACCATGACTGTGGTCGTGGTCGTGGTTGCGCTGAGTGTCACAGGTATCACGGAGATGGTGAGCGTCATGGGGATGGTGTCCGGCGGCCGAGGTCCGCTGCTCATGCGCCATACCCGTACGCTGCCACGAAAGGATCATTGCGGCGACGGTGCAGCACACGGATCCATGCAGGTGCGGATTCGCGCAGGTGCAATGGTGTTGCTGGACGGGCCGACCGACTGCGCCGTTAACGCCGGCCCCGCAGGACCAAAGGCGGCGCGATCATGTTTTTCTCCCGCTCGGGGTTCCTGCCGGATCGGTGAAGCCGGTCTGGGAGGTCCGGGCGGCCCAGGGTCCCCGGGCCGCCCGGAGAGCCTGACGGCCTCGGATCCGCCCATCCGGCCAACCGGTCAGGCATGCGGCCAGGCGGTCATCCGGCCAGTCAGGCAGGCGCTCGGTCAGTCAGCCGTGGTTGCGGGCGGCCGGCCATGCTGGAGGTAGGCGGTCCGACCGGTGCGCAGGGCGTCGGCGCAGGCGTGGATGCGCTGGGCCATGTACGGCGCGAGGAGCTGGTCGCATTCCGTGGGAGTGCACAGCCGCCAGGCGGTCAGTTCGTCGGCCTGCAGGTGCAGGCGGTGTTCGGCGTCGTGGGCGGTGAGCGTTCCGCCGTCGAAGACGAAGTTGACTAGTGCCGGTCGTCCGTCGTCCTGGGGTGGCACCCAGTCGACTGCCAGCAGCCGCCCGGGGCGCAGATCCAGCCCGAGCTCTTCCTTGATTTCTCGCCGTGCGGTCTCCCACGGGTATTCTCCCGCCTCCATGTGGCCGCCGGGGATGAGCCAGGTGTCGGTGCGGTAGGACGGTTGGACGAGCAGGACACGGTCGTCAGGATCGCGGAAGAGGACGCCGGCCCCGGCGATCGAGCGGGGAAGCGTCGCATAGAACTCCGCCGGAGGCAGTCGCGCGCTGGTCACGTGAAGTGATCTTAGCGGATGTAGCGAGTTGCTTCGGCACGGTCAGTGGATATCGGCGCCGTTATGCGACAAGGATCTACAGGCCGCATTGCTCGAGTAGGTGTAGCCAGACCTCGCTGACCGTGGGGAACGACGGCACCGCATGCCACAGCCGGTCCAACGGCACTTGCCCGATGATGGCGACGGTTGCGGCGTGCAGCAACTCCTGCACGCCCGGTCCGACGAACGTCGCTCCGACGATCACTGAACGCTCGGAATCGATGACCAGTTTGCTGGTTCCGGTGATCCCGGTGCCCTGCACCTGAGCTCCTGGCAGGTCACCCGTGCCGTAGGTCACGACCCGCACCGGCAGACCGGCGTCTTGTGCCTGTTGCTCGGTCAGGCCCACCGCGCAGACCTGGGGATCGGTGAAGACCACCCGCGGCACCACGTCCGTGGCGGCCGGGACGTCGCGGCCGAGGATGACGTCGGCGGCGAGCCTGCCCTGGTACTTGCCCATGTGCGTCAACAACGCCCGGCCGTTGCAGTCACCCACGGCGTAGAGCCAGCCTTCGCCCACCCCGGTGGCTCGCATCCATCCGTCGACGTCGACGAACCGGTCGGAGGCCAGCCCGACCACCTCCAGGCCCAGATCCGTCGTCGCCGGTTGGCGACCGACAGCGACGAGGATCTCCTCGGTGCTGATCCGGGCGCCGTCGGCCAGCGTCGTCACCACCGTCCCGGCATCGCCGTCCCTGCGTGCGGACGCCAGCGGCACGCCGATGATCACCTCTATACCCGCGGCCTGGAACGCCGCGCGCAGCTCCTCCCCGGCGAACGGCTCCTCCCGCGCGAGCAGCCGCCCGGCACCCTCGACGATGGTCACCCGTGGGCACCCGAGCCGGTGGAACGCCTGTGCCATCTCCACCCCGGTCGCGCCTGCACCGACCACCAGCAGCCGGCGCGGCACGTAGGTTGCCGCGGTGGCGTTCCGGTTGTCCCACGGACGCACGTCGCGCAGGCCGTCAACCGGCGGGACGGCCGCAACCGTCCCGGTCGCGAGGACCACCGCCCGTCTCGCGGTCAGCCGCCTGGTCCCGTCGTTGCCGGTGACCTCGACCATCCGGGTCCCGGCCAACCGGCCTACCCCGCGAAACAATGTGACCTTCCTGCTACTCAGCCAGGACACCTGGCCGCTGTCGTCCCAGCCGCTGGTCATGTAGTCACGCCATGCAAAGGCCGCGGCGGCGTCGGCGGTACCGGTGACCGCCTGTGCGGCGCCGGGAACACGGCCGGCCGCGGCGAGTACGTCACCAGGGCGCAGCAGCGTCTTGCTCGGGATGCATCCCCAGTACGAGCACTCCCCGCCGACCAGCTCGCGCTCCACGACCGAGACGGCGAGCCCGTTGTCCGCGCATCGGCCCGCGACGTTCTCCCCCGCCGGCCCGGCCCCGATCACGATCACGTCAGCCTCGTGCATGTCGGCCTCGTCCATGTCGGTCCTCCTACGCGCCTGCGGACTATGCCCGGTAGACCAGGGGGTACCCGCTGGAGAGCCACCGGCAGCGCGATCATGCTTTTTTCGCGCTGGGAGGTCCGGGAACCGATCTGGGAGGTCCGGGGGCTCAGGTCCCGGGTCACTCCGAGGGGAGATCAGGCGCATGGAGACAGGCCTGCACCCGATCGTTGTCAGTGGACCTCGGCCTCAGGCCCGGGGGGCGGGTGCGACGGCGCTGGTCGCGGATCGTGACCTGCACGCGGACACGAAGGCGTCGGCGCCGGCATCCCAGGTCCGCTGCAGATCGGAGCCGTCGGGGAAACGCTGGTCCAGCTCAAGGATGACCATGCCGTGGGCGAAGGAGAACATGGCCTGCGCCACCTGCGGGTCGCCGGTTGCCAAGAAGAACGGTTCACCGGACCAGTCCTCCAGGCTGGGTGTTGTCGAGCCGCGGGGCAGGCGGGAGCCGGTGGCCAGGCGGTACAGATTCGGGTGGGCAAGGGCATACTCACGGTAGGCGGCCAGGACGCTCGCGACGCTCCCCGTCGGTCCGGGGTGACGCACCGCCTGATGCAGAGCCAGGCCGATCTCGGCCAGTGCTTCATCGACCAGGGCCAGCTCGACGGCGTGCTTGCCCGGCAGGTGCTTGTAGATGGAGGGCGCCTGGATGCCGAGCTCGGCGCCCATCCGGCGCATGGTCAGGGCGTCGGCCCCCTCCGCCTCGAGCAGTCGCCTACCCGCGGCGATGATCTCCGTGGCGCGGGGGCTGAATGCATGCGGTCGTGACGGTGCGCACAGGACTGGATCGGATTGCGTCATGCGAGCGGGTCGAGGGCGAACACGGGATGCCTCGGCGCGATGCGGGCGACCTCCTCGTCGGTCGAATCCGCGCTGACACCGTCGAAGAACACCCCCACCTCAGCCTTCCAGCGGCGGAGATAGGCACGCAGGATCGGTGCTTTGTCCGTATCGGCGACCTCGTGGGCGGTTCGGTGCTCTCGGCGGCGTCCGAGCAGGATGTCGAGGTTGCCGTCGGCGGCGCGCAGGTTACGTACCCACTGGGTCTCGCCTCGCGGCGCGACCAGGTACTGCCTGCCCTCATGGCTGAGCAGGTTGACCGGGACCCGGCGGGGCTGCCCGCTGGTTCGTCCCTTCACCTCCAGGACGCGGCTGCCCCAGATGCTGATACCGGCCCGGGTGAAGCTCGCGACCAGGTTGTTGGCGACGTGCTGGGTGAATCGGCCAGGCTTGCGGTAATGGGTCTCGGACGCGTCGGGCATGATCGAATTCCTTCGGCCTTGGCGATGTCATCACGCGGCTAACGGCGTTAGCCACAAGCTAAGCTAACACCGTTAGCTGCGTCCATCGTGCGGGTGCGGTCCATCGTGTGGTTCCACCGCGCATGCGTGTGCCCGCTCGAATCGGCCGGCGACGCTCCGGCGTCGCTATGGAGCACGGCAGACGCGGGGCACGCCAGGTGTGGATGTCCGCACCGGCGTGATGGGACATCACGGTAGGCCGAGGTACCTCCCGCGGCCCTACTGGATACGCTGTCGGACAGCCAAGCTTTGATCCGGTGAGCCGGCAGGCATCCAGCAGTGCGGACAGTAATGATCGTATTGCTTTCCGCTGGTCGTGCCACTCGGGTCGGCGTTGGTTTGTTGCCATCTTCGAGGAGTGCCCGGTCGAGGCGGGAACCGAATCGGCCGCCAGCCGCCTTGGTGTCCCGAGTCGCTCCGGAGGCCTGCCACTGTGTTGACCGCGTCCGCGCTTGCTTCGACAACTCTTGCGCTTGGCCCGAGCTTCCTGGATACGGAGCATCTCGCCAAGGCGGGTCTGATCGTCATCCTGCTGATCGTCTTTGCGGAGTCCGGCCTGCTGGTCGGCTTCTTCCTGCCGGGTGACTCACTGTTGTTCACGGTGGGTCTGCTTGTCTCCAACGGCACGCTGTCCACCCCGCTGTGGCTGGCCTGCGTGCTGATCTCCATCGCCGCGGTCGTCGGTGACCAGACGGGATTCCTGTTCGGGCGCAAGGTCGGCCCCACGCTCTTGCGGCGTCCCGATTCCCGGCTGTTCAGGCGGGAGAACGTGGAGAAGGCCCATGACTTCTTCGAGCGCTACGGCCCCCGCTCGGTGATCCTCGCCCGCTTCGTCCCGATCGTGCGGACGTTCACCCCGATCGTTGCCGGGATCAGCGGCATGAACTACCGGCTGTTCGTCACGTTCAATGTCATCGGTGGGCTGCTGTGGGGCACCGGCGTGACAGTGATCGGTTATTTCCTCGGGAAGGTCGACTTCATCGCGCACAACGTCGAGAAGATCTTTATCGGCATTGTGCTGCTGTCGGTCATCCCGATCGGATTCGAGCTGCTGCGTGCCCGGCGCCGGGGTGCGCGTCCCGCTCGGGGTTCGGCTCCGGCCGAGGCCCGGCACTCCACCCGGTCACGGTCGACCACCGGGAGCGACTGACCGGCCATGAGATCCCGGCCGGTGGGGCGGTCGAGCTGCCGCTGCGTGGGAAGCAGGGTCTTGGAAGCGGGGCCTTGGAAGCGAAGTCCCGGTGGGGGGCCACCGACACGGGGGGAGTCGGTAGTCACCCCACCGGGACGTTCCCACCCTAGCCGTCCAGAGCCCGGTGCGTCCCACCTGGTGCCCAAAAAACCGCAACGAAGCCGTCTGCCCTCCGAGATCAAATTAACAGATCCCCATCTGTCACTAACAATCCTTTTTAGGGAGCCATTCCTCATGCCCCGAGTGTTCGGTCGTGGTCGGAGGGTGATACACGGTTGACGGTATTCCCCGAGGCGTCCTCGTCATGATCCTCGGGCGGTCCTCGTACCGGCCGTCGGAGAACTACAGAAGTGAGGTTGGCTGATGTCCCTGCTTGACCGCGGTACTCCCCCGGACCCGTTCGACGTCCTCCCCGTCGTGCCGTCGTTCACCCTCACCAGTGACGACTTCGCGGACGGGGACGCTCTCACCAAGGAGCTCGTGCACACCACGGCCGGAGGTGGGAACGCCTCGCCGCACCTTCGCTGGGCGGGGTTCCCGGAACAGACGCAGAGCTTCGTCGTCACGTGCTTCGATCCGGACGCCCCGACCGGCAGCGGCTTCTGGCACTGGTCCCTGGTCGACATCCCGGCCACGGTGACCGAACTGCCCCACGGGGTGGCAAGCGGTGATCTTTCTGGCCTGCCGGCGGGTTCCTTCCACGTCCGCAACGACTACGGGACAGCCGAGTACGGGGGTGCCGCGCCTCCCCCAGGTGACCGTCCACACCGCTACGTGTTCGCGGTGCATGCGGTCGACGTCTCCTCGCTCGGCGTCGACAGTTCCGTCTCGCCCGCGGTGGTGGGGTTCAATCTGGTGTTCCACGCCCTTGCCCGGGGTGTGCTGCGGGCCACCTACCAGCGTTGACAGCTCCTGGCATGTCACCACCATGGCGGTGGGCAGGATTGCCGGACGCGGGTAGGTTGACGGACATGCTTCGTAAGCTCGTTGTTCTTGCGGTTGTCGCTGGTGCCGGCGCGGTGGCGACCGTTGTCCGTCGTCGGCGGGGTAGGGACGAAGTCGACCTCTGGCACGAGGCGACCACCGCCATCAACACGAACTGATCTCTGGTCCTGATCCGCCCCGGTCGGATCCCTGACGTCACGGCGGCTGGGCCTGGACCTGGATCTGGACCTCGATCGGGTCGGCTGCCGTGACGTGGCGTGGTGAGGCGTGCCGTCTCACGTCCTCGGCGTGAACGTCGCGCCCAGCCTCACGCGCAGCTGCGCTCGGCTGGTCTTCCCCACCGCGGTCTGCGGGAAGGATTCGACAAACGTGAAACGGTCCGGGATCTTGTAGGTGGCCAGGCCACGGGCGCGCAGAAACGCTCGCAGATCCGCCGCGCCCGGCCGGGGATCACCCCGGGTGATGGTGAACGCGCAGATCCGCTCACCCAGGAAATCGTCGGGCACACCGACGACGGCGACGTCGTGCACACCCGGGTGGGCCAGCAGGTGGTTTTCCACCTCCTCGGCGGAGACCTTCTCCCCTCCCCGGTTGATCTGCTCCTTGGCCCGGCCCTCGACGACGAGGTGCCCGGAGGGGACCTGGCGGACGATGTCACCGGTGCGGTAGAAGCCGTCCGCGGTGAAGGCGGTCCGGTTGTACTCCTGCGCCCGGTAGTACCCCCGGATGGTGTAGGGGCCGCGTGTCAGCAGATGTCCCGGCTGCCCGGGCGGGACGTCCCGCTCCTCCTCGTCGACGATGCGGATCTCATCCTGCGTGCTGAGCGGTCTGCCCTGGGTGGTCACACAGATGTCGTCCGGATCGTCGAGGCGGGTGTAGTTGATCAGACCTTCGGCCATCCCGAAGACCTGCTGCAGGGTGGCCCCGAAGGTCGGCTGGACACGCCGGGCGACCTCGGCGCCGAGCTTCGCGCCACCGACCTGCACTACCTGGAGGCTGGACAGGTCGTGCCCGCCGGCGGCCGCGGCGTCCATCCACACCAGCGCCAGCGGCGGGACCATCGCGACGATCGTCACGCCCTCCCGTTCGACCAGGGCGAGCCCGACGTCCGGGCTCGGTGTCTCGGCAAGCACGACCCGACCTCCCGCGTACAGCGTCCCGAGGATGCCGGGTGCGCTCAGCGCGAAGTTGTGGCCGGCCGGTAGGACGGTCAGACAGACACTGGTGGTGTCCAGACCGCAGAGCTCGGCGCTGGCCGCCGCGTTGTAGAGGTAGTCGTCGTGGGTGCGGGGGATCAGCTTCGGCAGCCCGGTGCTGCCGCCGGATATCTGCAACAGCGCCACGTCGGACGGGTCGGGGTCGAACGTATCGGGGTCGAACGTATGGGGGTCGGCCGCGGTGTCGGCGTCCCGCGGGCCGCTCCCGCCGTTGCGGTCATTCTGGTCGTTTCCGCCGTTGCGGCCGTCCGCGCCGCTTCCGGCGTCCGCGTCCACATCCGCGAGCGCGGTGAAACGGCCGGGGTTGCCGGCTACCAGAACGTGACGGACATCGGGTGCCGCTTTGCACACGTCGTCGGCGAGTTCCCGGTAGTCGAACCCACCGTGATGGCCGGCGATGATGTAGGCCGTCGCCTCGGTGATCCGGCAGAAGTGGATGATCTCGTTCGAGCGATGGGCGGGCATCGCGAACACTGGGACGGCGTCCAGGCGGAACATCGCGAAGCAGACCGCCACGAACTCGGCGATGTTCGGAAGCTGGACGACGACCCGGTCCCGGGGTCTGATCCCGAGCCGGGCCAGGCCGTTGGCGAGCCGGTCGGCACGGGCATCGAGCTCCTGGTAGCTCCAACGGTGCTCACCGGCGACCACCGCGATCGCCGCGCCGTGGGTGGACGCGCGATCGCGCAGCATCCGCGACAGTGACGTTCCCCGCCAGTAGCCGGCCCGGCGGTACCGGGCGGCATACTCCTGCGGCCAGCCCACGCTGCCTGCGAGCATCAGCTATCCCGTCTGTTCGTCGGTTGGGCGACCTGGGCCTGCCGGGGGGCGTCCACGCTCGTTGCCGTGACGTCCACGCCCATCGCCGTCAGTAGCGTGCGGAACTTCGCCGACGTCTCGGCGAGCTCGTCGGACGGTTGGGAGCCGGGCACGATTCCGGCACCGGCGAACAGCGTCAGGGAGTTCTCGTCCGCCTCGGCACATCGGATCGCCACGGCCCACTCACCGTCACCGGAGGCGTCGCACCAGCCGACCAGCCCCGTGTAGTGGCCCCGATCGAACGGCTCGATCTCGGCGATCGCGCGCCGCGCCGCCGCCGCCGGCCACCCGCACACCGCCGGGGTCGGGTGCAATGCGGTCGCAAGTGTCAGGGACGACACCTGTGGGTCGGCGAGCCAGCCACTGATCCGGGTGGACAGGTGCCACATGGTCGCCGTGCGTATCAGCGACGGCCGGGCTGGGACGTCGAGATCGAGGCAGTACGGTCGTAGCGTGCTCACGACCGCGTTGACGACCACGGCGTGTTCGCGGACGTCCTTGGCGGAGGTCAGCAGGTTCTGCGCCCGGCGGTGATCCTCCGCCGGGTCGGGGCTGCGGGCGGCCGACCCGGCCAGGGGGTTGGTCACGACGAGCCGGCCGCTGCGGGAGACCAGCATCTCCGGACTCGCGCCGAGCAGCGTGCGCGCCGATGCGCGGCCCGTCCCGCCGCTCGCGTGGATTCCGCCGGTCGTGTGGATTCTGCCGGTCGCGGTGCTGCCGGCGGCGCCCGGCCCGGTCGCCGGACCCGCCGGGATGGTCGGACCCGCCGGGATGTCCGCTGCGAAGACGTAGCAGCCCGGGTCGTTCGCGGCCAGCGCCCGCAGCACCGTGCCCACGT
>NZ_CAAAFT010000002.1:15298-15872 GCF_900634765.1 Candidatus Protofrankia californiensis
GCGCCCGCAGCACCGTGCCCACGTCGACCGACCCGGTCATGTGCAGCGATCGGGCCAGTACCACCTTGTCGAGGGTGCCGGCGCGTATCCGTTCCAACGCGGAGGCGACTCCGCGCAGGTAGATCTCTGGTTCCGGGACCGGCCGCGCCTGCCATCGGCCCTGGGCGTCGGGCATCGGCTGCCGGTCGTTCCGGCCGGACCGGCCGGAACGACCGATCGGACGAGGTGAACCGGCCGGAACGACCGGACGGGCCGGACCCAGCGGTCCGGACCAGCGGACGTCCGCCGGGACCATCAGCGCCGCCGGGGCCGCGCTGTCGAAGGGCAGCACACCGGTAACGAGTTCGGGCAGGTCACGGACGGGGGCGTTCGCCGCCCACGCCACGGAGATCTCGCTGCTCCCCCCGCCGGCGAGCAGCGTCGCACGCGGTGAAGCGAAGAAGAAGTGCTCGCCCGGACGGTAACCATCCAGAAGGTCAGTGGGTTCGGTGAGCAGGGCGGCCGCCGACAGCACGGTCTCCTCCGATGGTCGGCGTCCGATGGGCTACCGGACGGCGGGTGGGTTGGGTAGGGG
>NZ_CAAAFT010000003.1:0-5218 GCF_900634765.1 Candidatus Protofrankia californiensis
CAGGTAGGGGCGGGCGCGGGCGGTGCGCCGGCTGCGGTCTCGCCGGTTTGCGTGGTCCTCGGCCGTGCGGCACATGTCGGGGCTCCTGTGGATCGGCTCCCCGATCCACAGGGTTCGCAGGGCGCGGGCCCGGCCACCACCCCGGGCTATCCCGCCGGCCCACCACCTTCATCCCGCCATTGCCGGCGGTCGACACCGTGTGGTCAACACTGTGTGGTCGATACTGTGTGGTTAGCACTGTGTGTTAAGTTAACTTCACCTGTATTGGTGGTGAGCCCATCACGGGTCAAGCCTCCTCGTCAAGATGCAAACCAGGGCTTGACAGGTCACTCCTCGCTGCAGAAGCTAAGTGAGCCTTACCTAATAATCCGCCCATTGCATGCAGCCGACCGTCGGCCTGGGCGGGGCCGAGGAGACGGGATCATGGACGCCACTGCAGGCGAGGGATCACACACGCCGCTGCCGGTCACCGCTGAGGCCACGGAAATCAGTCACGTTGTGGGAGTCGGGTTCGGGCCGTCGAACCTGGCGCTGGCGATCGCGATCGCGGAGCACAACGCCAAGATCGCACCCGAAGCGGCTCTCCGTGCGTTGTTCGTGGAAAGGCAGGCGACGTTCGGCTGGCATCGGGGAATGCTCCTGGACGGAGCCACGATGCAGGTCGCCTTTCTCAAGGATCTGGTTACGCTACGTAATCCGGAGAGTGGTTTCAGCTTTCTGTCGTACCTACATGCGGTCGGTCGCCTGGTCGACTTCATCAACCACAAGACGATGTATCCGTCCCGCGTCGAATTCCATGACTACCTTGCCTGGGCGGCCGCCAGGCTCGGTGCGCTCGTACTCTACGACTCCGAGGTCCGGGAGATCAGGCCGGTTTTCCACGATGATGTCGTCGACTGCCTCGACGTGGTGATAAATACCGCAGCGGCGCCCAGCGGGTCTGTCGTCAGAAGGACCCGTAACGTCGTCCTCGGCGTGGGCCTCGAACCATACCTGCCGGACGGTGTCGAGAACAGCGACCGGGTCTGGCACAATCACGATCTGCTGACGCGCCTGGAAACGTTGCGGTCCCGACAGGGGTCGGTGACTCCGCCCGGCCGTTTCGTTGTCGTCGGCGCGGGCCAGAGTGCCGCCGAGACCACCGAATACCTGCATCGAAGCTTCCCCGACGCCGAGGTCTGCGCGGTCTTCTCCCGGTACGGCTACAGCCCCGCGGACGACAGCCCGTTCGCGAATCGCATCTTCGACCCGAATGCCGTGGACGAGTTTTTCCACGCCCCGGCGGAGGTCAAAAGCACGCTGTTCGACTATCACCGCAACACCAACTACTCGGTCGTCGACACAGAACTGATCGAGGAGCTGTACCGGCGCGCCTACCAGGAGGAGGTCAGCGGCCGGCGCCGGCTGCGGATACTCAAGACGTCCAGCCTGGTGGGGCTGAGCACGGGGGCCGCCGGTGTCCAGACCACCGTCGAATTCCTCCCCACCGGAGAGAAAACCGTGCTGGACGCGGACGTCGTGGTCTTCGCGACCGGCTACCGTCCCCGTGACCCGATCGGGCTGCTCGGCGAACTCGCTCCGTTCTGCCGGACGGATTCCTCGGGTCGGCTCATGGTCGACCGCGACTACCGGGTGGTGACGGATCCGGAGCTTACCTGCGGTATCTACCTGCAGGGCGGTACCGAGCACACGCACGGGATTTCCTCCTCGCTGCTGTCGAACGTCGCTGTGCGGTCCGGTGAGATCCTGCATTCGATCACGGCGCACGGCCGTCGGGGTGACCCGGGCGTGGAACGCTCCGATGCGCTGTCCGTCCGTGCACTGTCCCTGCGGTAAGGGATTCCTCGGGGTCCGCGGGTGCGTGGGAAGAACCGTGTGGCGCATTGTCCGGGTAACCATTTCACCGGCAGCCTTCGAAGCCGAGCATTCATCCGCGTGACCGGCGGTGGTCGCCCGGAAAGTCGCATGGCAAGCCGCCCGGCAAGTCATATGGCAAGTCGCACAGCAAAGGGTGGCGAAATGTTGTCCCACGGCCTGTCTCCGGAGGGTTGTCAACCATGAGAACCGAACCCGGCTTTTCCGACGCGGCCGCCGCACGACGTCGGGAACTGATGCGCCTGTTGCTGGCGGACGCCGGTCTGAACGAGGCTGCGAGTATGGACAGGATTGTCCGAAGCGATCGCCGCTCTCCCGCTGCGCTGTCGTTTTCCCAGCGCAGCATGTGGCTGCACCAGCAGGCGTTTCCCAGAAGTGCCGCGTACAACGTGTGCCTGCTCGTGCGGATGTCGGGCGCGCTCGACATCGTGGCGCTTCGCGTCGCGCTGCGCGGTCTGGTCGCCCGTCACGAGGTGCTGCGCACCACCTACCACGTCGGCGACGACGGTACGCCCCACCAGGTCGTCGCCGACGACGTCGCCCTTGAGCTCCCGGTCCGCGACATCGGCGGTGTCGGGGCCGACCCGTGGGACGCAGTGGGGGAACGCGTCGCCGGGCAGATCGCGGCCGAGTCGTTCGACCTGCGGGTCGAGGAACCGATCCGGACGCTCCTGCTGCGTTTCGCGCCCGGGCAGCACGCGCTCGTCCTCGTCGTCCATCACATTGCCTGGGACGGTCTGACCTGGGGTGTGCTGTCGAGCGACCTGTCGAGTCTGTACCGGGCGGCGCTGGCCGGCGCGCCGAACGTCCGGCAGGACGTCCTGCCGGACAGTCTGCCGCCGCTGCCGGTGCAGTACGCCGACTTCGCCGCGTGGGAGCAGGCCCGGTGGCCGTCGGAGGACTCCCGGGCCGACCTGGAGTTCTGGCGGAACCGGCTGGATCCCGCCCCCCTGCCGCTCGATCTTCCTCTGGACGGTCGGCGCGGACCCGTCCGCTCGGAGCGAGGCGGGCGATGCGTCAAACGTTTTGCCGCACCGCTGGCCGGTGGGCTCAGGCGGTTCGCCGCCCGCGAGAACGTCACCCCGTTCATGGTCATGCTTGCGGCGTACACCACGCTGCTGCACCGCCACACCGGTTCGACGGACGTCGCGGTCGGCTCCGCCGTCATGAACCGGGAGCACGCCGAGGTCCAGCGGCTGGTCGGGAACTTCGGCAACACCCTGGTCCTGCGTACGGATCTCTCCGGTGACCCCACCTTCGCCGACGTCCTGGCCAGGGCGCGAACCGTGTGCACCGAGGCGTACGCCCACCAGAACGCGCCCTTCGACATGCTGATCGACGAGCTGCGGCCCGAGCGCGCCGGCGGCCACTCGCCGCTGTTCGACGTGATGCTGTTGTTCCTGACCCAGGAGATGGAGAACCTGGACCTGCCCGGTGTCGTGACGAGCTGGCGCAACGTCCACAACGGCACAACCCAGTTCGACCTGTCGCTGGAGGCGTTCCTCACCGGTGACGGCCTGCTCGTGGAAGCCACCTACCGCAGTGAGCTGTTCACCCGGTCCCGGATCGGACGCTTCCTCGACCACCTGGAGATCCTGCTCGGCAATGCCCTGGCCGACCCGCACCAGCCGATCAGCCGGATCGGCATCCTCGGCGACATCGAGTCCGGCGACCTCGTCTCGGGGTGGAACCGCACCGATCATCCTGTGCCCGAGGCCACCCTGGTGGAACAGATCGAGGCGCAGGCGGCCGCGACCCCGGACGCGCCGGCCGTCATCGACGAGGCCGCCGCACCGTCGTACCGCGAGTTGTCCTACCGCGAGCTGAACATGCGCGCCAACCAGCTCGCCCGGCTGCTCACCCACCACGGCGCCGGCCCGGAACGGATCGTGGCGGTCGCCGTCGAGCGGTCCGCCGAGCTCGTGGTCTGCCTACTCGCGGTGCTGAAGGCGGGTGCGGCCTACCTGCCGCTCGACCCCGACCATCCGGCCGAACGGCTGTCGTACATGCTCGGCGACGCCGGGGCCGTTGCCCTGGTGACCACTACGCGCAGTGACCCGCTCTCGGTCGGCCCGGTCGGCGGGGAAGTGCGTGATCATAGTTCTGTCCATGCGCCCGGAGGCGTTGACCGTCTGGCGGACGACCTGCCCGCGGGCACTGTCCGGATCGTGCTCGACGATCAGGCGGTGGTCGGGACGCTGCGGTCGCAACCCGGCTACAACCTCACCGACTTCACCGACACCGACCTGCGGGCGCCGCGGCATCCCGACCATCCCGCTTATGTGATCTATACGTCCGGATCGACCGGACGGCCGAAGGGCGTGGTCATAACCCATCGGGCCATCGTCAACCGGCTCGCCTGGATGCAGGACAGGTACCGGCTCACCGCTGACGACCGGGTGCTCCAGAAGACCTCGGCCGGCTTCGACGTGTCGGTGTGGGAGTTCTTCTGGGCACTGAGCGAAGGCGCCGCGGTCGTGCTTGCCCGGCCGGGCGGGCAGCGTGACCCGTCCTACCTGGCCAGGGTCATCCGTGAGTTCGGCGTCACCACGGTGCACTTCGTCCCGTCCATGCTGGCTGTGTTCCTGCGGGAACCGGCGGTCCTGCAGGAAGCGGCGGTCCGGCGGGAGCTGGCGGTGCGGGACGACCCGGGCCTGCGCCGGGTGTTCTGCAGCGGTGAGGCACTGCCGATCGACGTCGCCGACCGCTTCCGTGAGCTGTTCGACGCGGAGCTGCACAACCTCTACGGGCCGACCGAGGCCGCCGTCGACGTCACCCACCACAAACACACCGGCAGTATCGATCCCGATCCCGAAACCGACAGTGGAACCGGAACCAGTGGCGCGGCCGCCGGTGTGCCGATCGGCCGGCCGGTCTGGAACACCCAGGTCTACGTCCTGGACGCACGGCTACAGCCGGTGCCCGTCGGGGTGCCCGGCGAGCTGTACCTGGCCGGCGTCCAGCTCGGCCGCGGCTACCTGAACCGGCCCGGCCTGACCGCCGAACGCTTCGTCGCCAGCCCCTTCGGCGTACCCGGCGGCCGCATGTACCGCACCGGTGACCTGGTCCGCTGGCGGGCCGACGCGACGATCGAGTTCCTGGGCCGGACGGACAGCCAGGTGAAGATCCGCGGATTCCGGGTCGAGCTCGGCGAGGTCGAGGCCGCGCTGCTGGCCCAGCCGGGTGTGGCCCGGGCCACGGTCCTCCCCCGCGCCCAGGAGAGCACGATGGGGTACCCCACCCGCGCCCATAGGGGCGCGACGGAGGCCCTCGTCGCCTACGTCGTCCCTGCCACCGCAGCTGTAATCGACGCCGGCGAGCTGCGGTCGGCTCTTGCTGCCAC
>NZ_CAAAFT010000004.1:0-8362 GCF_900634765.1 Candidatus Protofrankia californiensis
ATCCCAGGACGATCTCGCTCCACCGGGGGCGCGGGGGAAGGCCCGCGCCAACATCGAGGCGTTGAAATTGCTGCGGTGGCTCCACGACACCGGGCGGAGCGCGACCGCCACCGATCAGGCGATTCTGGCGCGCTGGTCGGGTTGGGGATCGCTTCCGCAGGTGTTCGACGAGCGCGCAAGCGGCTGGGACGCCGAACGCGCCGAGGTGCGGGCGCTGCTCGACGAGGCCGCGTGGAACGCCGCCCGCACCTCGACGGTCAACGCCCACTACACCGATGCCTCGCTTGTCCGCGTTTGCTGGAATCTTCTGACCGATCTCGGGTTTACCGGCGGCCGGGTGCTGGAGCCCGGATGTGGATCAGGCAACTTTCTCGGGCTGGCGCCTGACATCCCCCTCGACCTCGTCGGGGTCGAGGTCGAACCGACCACGGCCGCCATCGCCGCCGCGCTCTACCCCCACGCGCGCATCCTCTCCGAAGGCTTTGAAGAAACCCGGCTGCCGGCGGGGAGCTTCGATGCGGCGATCGGCAACGTGCCGTTCGGGAACTATCCGTTGCACGACCCGTTGCACAATCCGCGCGGCCACACCATCCACAACCATTTTGCGATCAAAGCATTGGATCTCCTGAAACCCGGTGGGGTCCTGGTCACGATCACCTCGCCGTACACCATGGATGCCCGCAACCCGGGCGCCCGCCGGGACATGTACGAACGCGCGGACCTGCTCGGCGCGGTCCGGCTCCCGTCGAACGCCCACATGGCCGCAGCCGGCACCAGCGTGGTCACCGACATCCTCGTGCTTCGCCGCCGGCCGGTGGACGAGCCCCGAGCGCCGTTCGGCTGGGAGACGACAGCCGAGGTTGACCTGCCGGCGGACAGCATCCAGCCGGACCTCCCGGACACGATCCGGGTGAACCGGTACTTCGCCGAGCATCCCGACCGAGTCCTCGGCCGCTACGGCGTCGGCGGTGTGCACGCCACCACGGTCACCGTCACCGCCGCCGACGGCTGGGTCGACCGGCTCGCCGTCCAGGCCCGCCAGATCGCGGCGAGCGCGAAAGAGGCCGGACGAGGCTGGTCCCCGCTCCCGCCGGAACCGACAGGTCCGGCCCCGCCTGGCACCGCACGCCCCGACGAACACGACGGCGAGGTAGGCGCACTCACCCTCGTGAACGGCACCCTGTCGATCCTGGGCCGCGACGGGCAGCACCGGACTGTCGGGACCCGCAACAAGCGTGAGGCGGAGGAGCTGCGGGCACTCATCGACCTCCGCGACACCACCCGGGCCGTACTCGCCGCGCAGACCTCCGACGATCCCGCCGACGCCGAAACCTGGCAGGCCGAACGGCAGCGGCTCAACACCATCTACGACCGCTATGTGAGCCGCTTCGGCCGGCTCGCCGACGTCCGCACAGTCGCTCCAGGCACGGCGGACCAGCCCCCGGCGGTCACCCCCCGGGTCCCCGCGCGCATCCTCGACGACCCGGGCTGGCCGCTGCTCGCCGCCCTGGAGGTCGTCGACCACAGCACTGGGCAGATCACAAAGGCCGCGATCTTCGAGGAACGAGTCATCGCGCCGCGCCGCGAGCCCACAGGCGCCACGACCGCCGCCGAGGCACTCTCGCTGTGCCTGGCGACCTATGGCCGCGCGGACCTGCACCGCATCGCCGGCCTGCTCGGCATCGACGAGGACAGCGCACTGGCTGAACTCGGCGACCTCGTCTACGAACTACTCCCTTCACCGGCAACACCAGCGAGTCCCGGCACCGAGCTTCCCCTGAGCGCGCCGGCCGCCGACGCGGAACAGCGGATCGAGATCGCGACCGCGTATCTGTCGGGGAACGTGCGCCGCAAACTGGAGGTCGCTCGTACCGCTGCACAGGCCGATCCTCGATGGGACCGCAACGTCACCGCGCTCGAGAAGGTTCTTCCTCGTGATCTGACACCGGAGGAGATCGGCGTCCAACTCGGTGCGCCGTGGCTGCCGGCCGAGATCATCGGCGCCTTCGTCGGTGGCCTCCTCGATATCGCACCGCCTGTCGTGCACCACTCGGAGAAGACCGCCACCTGGGAGATCGACATCCCCGGGCACCGTCGCGGGCAGCTCGTCACGGCGGTGAGCAAATGGGGTACACGGCGGGTCAACGCGGTCTCCCTCATCGAGCAGATGTTGAACATGAAACCGACCGTCGTCTACGACGAGGACGACGACGGCAAACGCATCCGCAACATCGTGGAGACCGTCGCCGCGAACAACAAACGCGACCAGATCGCCGAGCAGTTCGCCCGCTGGGCCTGGGAGTATCCCAGCCGGGCCGCCCATCTCAGCCGTCTCTATAACGACCGGTTTAATTGCCTGGTCCTGCCAACGTTCGACGGCTCCCATATGACCTTCCCAGGCATGTCGACCGCGTTCACTCCCCATCCCCATCAGCGGGACGCGGCCTGGCGGATCGTCTCCGGTGGAATGGGCGAACGCGGCGGCAACGTGCTCCTCGGCCATGTCGTGGGGGCGGGCAAAACCGCCACTATGATCATGGCAGGTCAGGAGATGCGCCGGCTCGGCCTCGTGAACAAGCCCATGTACGTCGTCCCGAATCATATGTTGGAGCAGTTCGGCCGCGAATTCATTCAGCTCTACCCGAACGCGAAAGTCCTGCTCGCCCAGAAATCCGACCTCGGCCGCGACGCCCGACAGGCGTTCGCGGCCCGAGCGGCCACCGGGAACTGGGACGCGATCGTCATCAAACAATCCAGTTTCGGGATGCTCCGCGTCAGCCCAGAAATCGAGAATGAGTTCCTCGAGAACGAAGGGGACGCCTACCGTGCGCTGCTTCAGGAGCTGGCGATGGACCGGGAAAAGAACCGGTTCACCGTGAAGGAACTGGAAAAAGCCGTCCTGAAGTTCACCACCCGGCTGAAAACTTTCGCCGAACGCCGTCAGGACCCGGGCCTGGTCACGTTCGACATGTTCGGCGTCGACTACCTGTTCGTTGACGAAGCCGACATGTACAAGGGGCTCCGTATTGTCACGAAGCTTCCGATCTCCGCCCCGGCCAGCGAACGCGCCTTCGACTTGTGCATGAAACTTGACTGGCTCCGTCAGACTTACGGATCCCGCGTTGCGACCTTCGCCACCGGTACCCCGATTGCGAATTCGCTGTCCGAACTGTGGGTCATGCTGCGCTATCTCGCGCCCGAACTTCTGACCGAAATGAAGATCGAGCATTTCGATTCCTGGGCGGCAACCTTCGCCCGCACCGTCACCGGACTCGAACTCGCCCCCGAAGGCGGCTCCTTCCGCGTCAACACCCGATACGCTGCCTTCGACAACGTCCCGGAACTCCTCGCCCTCTACCGCACTGTCGTCGATCTCAAGACCGCCGACGACATCCGCCTCCCCGTTCCAGCCCTCCATAGCGGCAAGCCGGTGACGGCCACCGTTCCTGGCTCGGACGAACTCCACGACTGCATCAGCGAACTCGGCGAACGCGCTGAGGAGGTCCGCGCAGGCAAGGTCGACCCGAAGCACGACAACATGCTCAAGATCAGCAACGAGGGTCGGCTTGCTTCCCTCGACCTCCGCCTCGTCGGCCGCCCGCCCGACCCAGCCGGCGGCAAAATCAGCGTCTGCGCGCAGCGCATCGCCGATCTCTGGCACGAGCACGCCGCCGACCTGTTCACCGACGCCGATGGCCGTCCCCACGCCACGCCAGGCGCCTGCCAGGTCATCTTCTGCGACCAAGGCACCCCCACCAAAAAAGAGGGTCGGTTCACCGTCTACAACGCCCTCCGTGACCTACTCATGGACCGAGGCATTCCCCGCGAGCGGATCGCCTTCGTCCACGACCACGACACCGACGCGGCGAAAGCCCGCCTCTTCGCCGCCTGCCGCGACGGCCAGATCAACATCATCATCGGCAGCACCGGCAAAATGGGTGTCGGCACCAACATCCAGCGTAGGCTCGTGGCGCTTCACCACCTCGACGTCCCATGGCGACCCGCCGATATCGAACAGCGCGAGGGGCGTATTCTCCGCCAAGGAAACCAGTGCCCCGAAGTGCATATCATCCGCTATATTACGGAGGGGTCATTTGATGCCTATATGTGGCAAGCCATTGAGAGAAAAGCCCGATTCATCACGCAGATCATGGCGGGAAAGACCGACGTCCGTACCATCGACGACCTCAACACCGATCAGGTCCTCAGCTACGCCGAGATCAAAGCACTCGCCACCGGCTCACCCCTCGTCGTCCAAGCGGCGGCACTCGACATGGAGATTACCCGTTTGCGCCGGCTCGCCACCGCCCACGCTCACGAACAGGCCGACCTCGCGGCCAGCATCACCAGCGACGAAACCCGCCTCGCCGCTACCCGATACCAGGCGGACCGCGTCCGCCAGCTCATCACCGCACGGCGGGACACCCGGGGCGAAGCCTTCACAGCAATGATCGACAGAAAATGGTTCGACGACCGAGCCACTGCGGGCACCCATTTTATAGATCAGGCTCGCCTGCGGACAAAGGATCGATATCTCCAAGACGTCACACTCGGAACTATCGGCAATATCCCTGTCATCGCCCGGCGCCTGTCCAGCTCCCTCGAAATACGGGTCGATGGCGCACCCGACAACACCATCAACATAGACTTCGCAGACGACGCGGCCGACCCCGGCCGTGTCGTCGTCAACCTCGAGAAGAACATCCGCCGGCTCGATACGATTCTTAACAACCTGGACACCACCGCAGACAGACTCAGCGAGGAAATAACCAAAGCCCGGGCGCTGAAGGGCCAGCCGTTCCCGCAGCGCGACCAGCTCAACGCCCTGGTGCACGAACGCGACGGCCTGACCAAGCAACTCGAGCAACTCGGCAGGAAGAAAACGCCCGTTTCGACAGTCGTGGCCAAGCCCGAAGGCCCGCTCCCTGCCCATCTGACTCTCTGAAACCGAACGAGCACCTGTTTCACACAAATTACCCTGGTATTTACTCGTCTCCCAGTCGACCCATGCGGGCCAGATGTTCTATTCCCTGAATGGGAACGGGGCTCGAGCAGCGGTGTAACGGACGGCGATGTTCAAGCGTTTCCGCAGGTCGCGGCTTTACCCTAGAGAATATCAATCAAGATCCCTTGACACTCCCGCATGGACGCGGGCGCTACGGCGCTCTTGTGACCGAACTGCCGCCTTGGGAGCATCTGCTGTCGGGAGACTGGCTGCCGGTGCCGGACGGAGCTGGTGACCCGGTCGCAGCCGCTACAGAGACGATCGGGCACGCGGAACGAGCGCTGCGGCCCGGCGCATGGACGCCGGACACGGAGGATGTCGCCGCCGCCAAGCGCGTCCTCTCGTGGATGCGCGCCGTCCCCGATCTGCCGGCTGTCAAGACGATCGGGTTAGCGTCCACTCCGTGCTGACCGAGCGACTCGCGACCGGTGCGTATAGGTCCACGTCCGTGCGACTGTCCTGCGGTGCCACCGCAGGACAGTGCCGGGTGTGACCAGCCGGTGCGCCCGCAGCGTCCTGGGCAGGAGCCTGATCAGCGTGGCAAGCACCGCACAGTCCGCCCAGTCCCACGGGGGCTTCGGCCGGGTGCGGCGCAGGACGGCGACCTCGTGCCGCACCACGAGCAATTCCAGGTCCTTGGACGCCGACGAACGGCCGAGCAGGACACGCCAGCCACACACCCGAACGAAGATCAGATACGGCAGGCGCACGGACATGGTTGACCATCATGCCGATAGCCGCGCCTGACATTACCCCAGTTCACAGGCCCAGGCCGACTTCTGGCACCCCATAGGATGATTAATCGGCACCCAAAGGTGCCAGGCGACGGTGCACTGTCGTATCGTGTCGACGATCATTGTTTCAACCTGGTGCACGTCACGGGCTGGGGAGTCGAGGAGGTCTGCTCGTTGATACGTGTCCCGCCCTTCCGCGAGCAGGGCCGCAGGGCTTGGTCAGCCGCATCAGTCGCGACTCACCCATCGAACGCCGAAACCTGTCCGCCCCGTGTTCAGTGAGGCGGTTAGCCTCAGCTAATCCTCTTGACCCCGCTTAGTTTAAGGACCCCGAGCAGTGGCCACACCAAACCTCACCTCCACCACCATGAAGCGGCTGGCATTCATCCGCCTTATGTACCAGCAAGGCGTGGACCAGTCCCATCTGCCCGAGCCGTTGATGTATACCAGCGTCCTGACCTTTCACGACGCGGTCGAATGGTTCCTACTTCTCTCCGGGGAGCACCTCGGCGCATCCGTCTCTGGCAACACGGAATTCAAGAAGTACTGGACCGAGCTTAGCCCTGCCAAATGCGCCAACGGCGTGGTTCTGACGGGGCAGGTGGGCATGCGCCGGCTCAACGACTGGCGTAACGGCTTCAAGCATGCCGGCGCGCTGCCCGGCCGCGACCATGTCGAGCAGGCTCGGGCAAGCGTCACCACGTTCTTCGAGGAGAACACTCCGACGGTTTTTGGCGTCCTGTTTGACGGCATTGATATGGCTGACTTGGTGCCCCAGACCTCTACACGCCAAAAGATCAAGATGGCTACCGCGTCGAACACCACCGGAGACCGTGCCGAGGCGATGGCGCTGCTCGTCGAAGCGTTCGATGAGCTGTTCGACAGCCGCATCTATCCCAATGGGGCGAGACCCACACCGTTCAGCTTTGGTCCTACCATCCGCTATGCGCTCCGGGAGCAGGAAATCGTGCAAACGGTGAGGCAGCCTGACTCTAGCGGCCTTCCTCCTGGTAATCCGCGCCGTCTCGGAGAGCAGATCAGAGAGATCACTGATGTCACTATGGCCGTGCAGAACGCCATGCGGGTAGTTGCCCTAGGCATCAGCTATGCGGAGTACCGCAGATTTCTCGACCTTACCCCACGCGTATGGGTGAATATAAAAAATGAGTCTATCCGCAACTTTCCCCAGGGTTACGCTCCCAACCAGGAGGAGTTCGACTACTGTCAGCGGTTCGTCGTTACAGTCGCGCTGCGCTTGGCTGAGCTGAATGCGCACACCGTGCCACCCTCATGGAAGACAACATAACTCCACGCTGCGGATACAGACGCAGTCACGGACTCCCCAAGGGTGGCTACCAGGAGCAGTGCGGTACACCTTTCGGAGCGCTCCGGCATTGCCCGTGCATGCCGTCGAGCCCGGCATGTGCTTGGACCGCGGGATCAGAGGGTGAGGTGGGCGAGGATGGGTGCGTGATCGGAGTCGCGGGCGTCCCGGCGGCTGGCGGGGTTGTCGCCGAGGGAGGGCAGGGGGCGGTCGACGAGAGCATCGACCTGTCCGACCGCGTGGAGCAGGGCGTGGCTGACGAGGATATGGTCGATCAGTTCCTTGCGGCCCTGGTAGATCCGGGAGTAGCGGCGTTCGACGGGGATCTTCGCCGCGAGGTTCCGCAACCGCTGGCCGTCGCCGTGGTCAGGGCGGTCAAAGCCACCGGTGCCGATTTCCGAACCGGGAGGTCCGGCGAGGATCTGGGTGGTCGCGGCCTGGGGTTCGTCGTTGAGGTCCCCGACGACAACGAGACGGCGGGTGCGGCCTTCGTCCGCGAGCAGCCGGGTGGCCAGCGCCCGAACGGTGGCGGCCTCGGCGGCGCGGCGGTGCAGCGCATAGGTGGCGTAGCGGGCGCGCTCGTCGTCGTCCCGGGTGTCGAAACGGGTGGTGCCGTGCGGGCTAGGGAAGGACAACAGCTTGGATTTCAGGTGGCAGACCACCACGGTCAGCGGGGTGCCGCCGGGGGTGAGGGTGACGGCGAGGGCGCCGCGGCCCATCCGGCGGGTGGTCTTTCCGTGGTCGCCGACCTGGACCGGGAGCAGGCCGGCGGGAAAATCGGCGGTGTCCGCGGCGGGCTGGACGGGCAGGCGGCTCAGCACGCCGACGCGGATCGGATGCGCGGGCTCGAACAGCTCGGACAGCACAACCGTCCACTCGTCGTCGAGTGCGCCGGCGAGGTCGGCGAGCGCGTCCGGGTCGCCGACCTCTTGGACGCCGAGCACATCCACGCCGGCGGTGCGGATCGTCGTCGCGAGCGCGGCCAGCTTGCCCTGGTAGGCCGCCGTGTCCGCCGGGCCGAATCCCTCACCGGGCCGGAACAGGTTCTCCAGGTTCCACGTCCCGAGCAGCACCATCCATACCCCCCGACCGATCCGACAGCATGGCCAGGGTATCCAGCCTTATGCGGAAAGTCGCCGAACGGGAGCTGAAAAAACGAGATCCGCGCGTACACGACCCGGGCGGCTGACGGCCGGCCGCCCACGTGTGCGGCCACGCCGGTAGTCACCGTCCCGGGGCACTGTTGCATTCGCGTACACCGGCGGATCTTGGCCGCAAGTCTTCCGGCGCCGAGGTTCA
>NZ_CAAAFT010000004.1:8387-14077 GCF_900634765.1 Candidatus Protofrankia californiensis
TCCCGGGGCACTGTTGCATTCGCGTACACCGGCGGATCTTGGCCGCAAGTCTTCCGGCGCCGAGGTTCACCAGCGCGGCTCCGGGCTGCTGGTAGTCCCACCGATCGGGGCACATGAGCGCGTCTGACGGGAAGATCTGCGGTGAAGATCGCCTGCGATCGGCGAATGCAACAGTGCCGTCGCGGGCCTCTGCACCCCGCCGTGCGGTCCTAAATGATGGGAGAGCGCTCCGGCGGGTTGGGCATTGATCCCCGCACGTTGCCAGCCGAACTGCGCCTATCCACAGGGGAGACGGCCGCGCGTGCGAGAGACTGCGGAAAAGCGCAGCATCGCTCGGCTGGCGCTATTTCGGGCGACGGTCGGAAGCGTCGATGTCTTGCCGGTTGCCTGACTGGCCCCTCCCGAGCCAGCCGGCAGGCCCTGACGGAGCGTGTTCAACCGCCTCACGGCTGAACCGCTGCGAGTGCTGCCGGGTACCGACGTGGGCCGCCCCGTGTCGTGCCATGTCGCCGAGTCTTGCTAACGAACCGCTAACGAATGATCTTCATGGGCTGGCCGATGATCCTTGATCATGCCACCGACCTGGACAAACGGGTGGAGACGAGGGGACTTGAACCCCTAACCCCTGCCTTGCAAAGGCAGTGCTCTGCCAATTGAGCTACGCCCCCGGAGGAAACCCAACCAAGAGTATGGCATGCGGACGGCAGCGCGTGGATGTGTTCCGCAGGGCACTGCCCCTGCTTCCCCCGCGGACGCGGCCGCGACATCCACAGACGTGGCACCCACAGACGCATCGAAGCACGGGTACCGCGGCGCCAACCCTCGAACCCGCCGGATGGACCACCGTTCAGCCTAGTTAGGGTAACCTGACCTAATTACTTGCACTACTTGCTGATCGGTGCCGACCTCTTCGGGAGACGGGTGTGCATCATTACCGTGAGCTGGAGATCCCTGGTCGGTTCGATCCCCTTGCACTCGCCGCCGCCCTGTCGGATTCCGATCTGTTCAGCAGCCACGTCGTCTACGAGCGCGACAACCAGTGGTGGTTCGCCGGTGACGTCTTCGGCGAGGTCGTCGTCGAACCAACGGTGGTGCGGAGCAGCTGCCAAGGCCGGCAGACGGCGGTCGAGCGGTCGCCGCACC
The DNA here is from genome assembly GCF_900634765.1 of Candidatus Protofrankia californiensis. Taxonomy (NCBI): domain Bacteria; kingdom Bacillati; phylum Actinomycetota; class Actinomycetes; order Frankiales; family Frankiaceae; genus Protofrankia; species Candidatus Protofrankia californiensis. The sequence goes on from NZ_CAAAFT010000004.1 coordinate 9,531, forward strand.
CGTTGCGCCAGGTGGGCGACCTGCTTGCAACCTTTCCGCTCGCGGATTGGCACGCATACGGCTGGGTCTGCTTCGAGTTCGCCTATGCGCTCGCGGGCGGCCCCCGCGTCGCCGAAGGACGCCCGCTCCTGCACGTGATGGTGCCCAGGACCGAGATCCGGCTGCGAACCGATCACGTTCTGATACGCGGCACGGACGACCTCGTGATCGGATCGGTACGTGATCTGATCACCGACTTCGCCGGACGCCTGAGCCCCCGCACCCGCGCACGACCGGTCGAGGTTACCGACCCGGCGGAGGAAGACTCGGCGGGAGAAAGCTCGACGGAAAAAGGAAAAGAAAGAAAAGAAGGGAAAGAGTCCCGGAGGGCCTATCACGACAGCGTGGCGCGGGCCGTTGCGGACATCCGCGGGGGCGCCCTGCGGAAGGTCATCCTCTCCCGGACGCTGCCGATCCCGTTCCCGGTCGATCTCACCGCCACATACGCCCTCGGCCGCGCCGGGAACACCCCGGCCCGCTCGTTCTTGCTCGACCTGGGCGGCCAGAAGGCCGCCGGGTTCAGCCCAGAAACCGTCGTCGAGGTCTCCGCGGACGGCCAGGTGGCCGCCCACCCGCTCGCCGGCACCAGGGCGCACGGCCTCGGAGCCGACGTCGACGCGGACCGCCGCGCCGAACTGGAGTCCGACCCCAAGGAGATCTTCGAGCACGCCACCTCGGTCAAGCTGGCCTACGACGAGGTGTCCCAGGTCTGTGAACCGACCTCGGTCGCGATCACCGATTTCATGACGGTCACGCACCGTGGCAGTGTCCAGCACCTGCGTTCCCGCGTGGTCGGTCAACTCGCCGCTGGGCGGACGTCCTGGGACGCACTGCAGGCGCTGTTCCCGTCGGTGACGGCATCCGGAATCCCCAAGGCGCCGGCGTTCGAGCGCATCGCCGAACTCGAGCGGACACCCCGCGATCTCTACGGGGGTGCGGTGCTCATGGTGTCCGAGGACGGGGAGCTGGACGCGGCCCTGGTGCTGCGGGCCGTCTACGAGCACGGCGGACGGGCGTGGCTGCGGGCGGGCGCCGGCATCATCGCGGACTCCCGACCGGAACGGGAGTACGAGGAGACGTGCGAGAAACTGCGCAGTGTCGCGCCGCACGTCGTCCCCAGGACAGCGGCGTCGTGAGCCGCACGTTCCGGCCGTGAGCCGCAAGGTTTCAGGCCGTGACCTGCGCTTTTGCTGCTGGGACGCGCGCTGCCTCGGGGTGCCTGCGGGCACGCGCCGCCGGCACGACCAGTGGTGTGCCCACCTCCGGGTCGGTGATGATCCGGCACCGCAGACCGAACACGTCCTCGACCAGCTCGGCGGTCACGATCTCCTCGGAACGGCCCTGCGCGACGATCCGCCCACCGCCCATCACGATCAGATGGGTGGCGTACCGGCAGGCGTGGTTGAGGTCGTGCAGCACCGCCACGAGCGTGCGCCGCCTCTCCTCGTGCAGGTCGGCGCACAGGTCCAGCACCTCGACCTGATGGGCGATGTCGAGGAAGGTCGTCGGTTCGTCCAGCAGCAGGATCGGTGTCTGCTGCGCCAACGCCATCGCCAGCCAGACCCGCTGGCGTTGCCCTCCGGACAGTTCGTCGACGAAGCGGTCGGCGAGGTCGTCGACGCCGGTCGAGGTCATCGCCTCGGTGGCCGCCCGTTCGTCCTCGCGTGACCATTGCCGCAGCAACCGCTGGTGCGGGTAGCGCCCGCGGGCGACGAGGTCAGCGACGGTGATCCCGTCCGGCGCGATGGACGTCTGGGGCAGCATCCCCAGCCGGCGGGCGACCTCCTTCGACGGCAGCGACGTGATGAGCGCACCGTCGAGGTACACCGCGCCGGTGCGGGGTCTGAGCATCCGGGCGAGCGCGCGCAACAGCGTCGACTTGCCACACGCGTTCGGCCCGACGACCACCGTGAAGGACCCGTCCGGGATGATCACCCCGAGCGAGGTGGCCACCGTCCGATTGTCATAGGCCAGGGTCAAGTTGTCGGCGCGGAGCCGATACGGCTGCGGGTCAGCCCCGTCCTCGCTCATGAACACCGTGACCTGACGGCACCGTCGTCCATGGCGCGCTTCTCCTCACACGTCGACAGGTATACATCGACAGGTCGACGGTCGATCCACCCGTCCGGACAGCCAGCCTGGCGTAGTTAAGTACTCCTTACCTAATTTGTCAATACTCGCGACGTGAGACGTTCGCGGGACGCGGGACGTGGGACGTCCGCGGTCAGGCTCGGCCGGAGCGCCATTCGCGGGTCAGGAGCCAGGCCAGGTAGACACCGCCAACGCCGGCGGTCATGACTCCGACGGGCAGCTGGGTCGGCGCCAGCAACCGCTGGGCCGCGAAGTCGCTGACGATCAGCAGCGTCGCCCCCATCAGCGCCGAAGGCACGAGATTCGGCCCGGTGACCAGGGTCAGCCGCCGGACGAGCTGGGGTGCCACCAGCGCGACAAAGGCGATTGGCCCGGCCGTGGCCGTGGCCAGCGCCGTCAGCGCGATCCCGCACAGCAGCGCGGCGAACCGGCGGCGCTCGACCGGCACACCGACAGCGCGCGCCGCGTCGTCACCCATCTCCAGCATCCGCAGGTCACGGCCGAGAGCAAAGGTGACGGGCAGCAACGCCACCAGTGCCCCGACCAGCGGCCGGACGTCCTCCCAACCACGCCCGTTCAGGCTCCCGGTCAGCCAGAACTGCGCAGCCGTCGCCTCCGTGAGCGAGGAACGGACGAGGAGGTAGGAGTTCACGGACTCAAGAACCGCCCCGACCCCTATACCGACAAGCACAAGCCGATAACCCAGAGCACCCGTCCGGAACGCCAGCAGATAGACGGCAACAGCGGTGAGTATCCCTCCGACAACCGATCCGACTGCGACAGCCACCGGCCCCCCGCCGAGGACGATGATCTGCAGCAGCGCGCCGGTTGCCGAGCCGACGGTGAGCCCGACGATGTCGGGACTGCCCAGGGGGTTGCGCGAGATGCTCTGGAACACCGCCCCTGCCATCCCCAAGGCGGCGCCCACACCCAGTGCGGCGATCGCTCGCGGCAGGCGCAGCTCGGTCACGATGAACTCGTTCGCCTCCGAACCCCGGCCCAGCAAGGTACGGACGACGTCGTATACCGAAATCGGATAGTCGCCGGTGGTGAGAGCGAACACGCCGACCACGACAGCTGCCGCGAGCAGCAGCACGCACACGACCGCACTGCGCGGGAGAACGCGCACCGAGATCCGGTCACCGGCCACCCGCACCACCGGTCCTGACGCCGCTGGTCCTGACGCCGCTGGTCCTGACACCATCGGACCGGAGAGCGCCGGTTCTGACACCGCTGTCCGCACTGTCCGCATATCCCTGGTCACAGTTGGACGATCTTTCGGCGCCGGACGAGAAAGATGAAGACCGGCGCCCCGACAAAAGCGGTGACGATGCCCACCTCCAGCTCCATGGGCCGGGCGATGAGGCGTCCCAGGACGTCGCAGCCCAGCAGCAGGATCGGGGACACCAGCATGCAGTAGGGCAACAGCCAGCGATGGTCGGGACCGGTGATCACACGTACGACGTGCGGGACGGCCAGGCCGACGAACGCGATCGGCCCAACCGCCGCGGTCGCCGAGCCGCACAACAGCGTGACTGCCAGCATCCCGAGCGCCCGGGTGCGGCCCGGACGAGAGCCCAGCGTCCGCCCGGTGTCGTCACCGAGCGCGAGCGCATTCAGCGGCCCGCCCAGCGCAAGGGCCAGGACCACGCCGGCGATCAGGAACGGCCAGATCCCGACCACGGTTTCCATGGTGCTGCCGGCGAGTGATCCCACCGACCAGTGCCGGTAGCGCTCGAGCGTCTGCGGGTCGAGCAGGACGCGGGCGGAGATGTAGGCGTTCAGGACGGCGGTGACCGCGGCCCCCGCCAAGACTACCCGCACCGGGCTGGCCCCGCCCGGCTCCCTCGAGCCCAGGACGTACACGACGGATGCGGCCGCGGCGGCACCGAGGAAGGCGAACCACACCGACAGCATTAGGCTGTGCCGCCCCAGCAGTCCGACACCCGACACCACCGCCGCGGTCGCCCCCGCGCTGATGCCGAGCAGGCCCGGATCAGCCAGTGCGTTGCGGGTGAGCGCCTGCATGAGCGCCCCGGCGAGCCCCAGCGCGGCACCCACCGTGAGGCCCATCAGCGTGCGGGGCACTCGCAGGTCCCGGACGACGACCGCGTTGTCGGACCCGTCCGAGTGGATCAACGCTCTGAACACGTCGCCGGGGGAGATGGTCCTGGCTCCGACGGCGACGCTCGCGACCATGACCAGGGCGAGTAGCAGCACGACGGGTAGCAGCCCCACCGCCCGCCGGCTGCGTGTCCGGGTCACCGCCACCTGCCGGGTGGTGCCCGTGCTCGTAGCCGTCGGCGTCATCCGGGCTGAACCTGTCGCTCGAGCCGCTGCTGGTCGGGCTGTTGTTGGTCGGGCTGTTGTTGGTCGAGCTGTTGTTGGTCGAGCTGTTGCCCGACCTGCTGGTCGAC
>NZ_CAAAFT010000005.1:0-4938 GCF_900634765.1 Candidatus Protofrankia californiensis
ATCACACGGCGCGGGGCTCTGGGCTTTCTGTAGCAACCGGTGTAGCAACGCCCCTACCGCAGATGCTCATCGAGCCGTTGGAGTGCACGCCGCCGCTCCCCCATCGACGCATGGGCGTAGATGGTCATCGTGACTTCGATCGCCGCATGGCCCGCGATCTCTCGGACGATGTGCGGGGGAACCCCCAGGTCAAGCAACAGCGTCACGCACGTGTGCCGTAGCCCGTGGAAGACGACACCGTCGAGTCCGGCCGCCCGACGCATGGGCTCCCAGTGGCGCCGCAGGTTCCCCGGTTCGATCGGAGTACCGATCAAGGTGGTGAAGACGTGACCGCTGTCGACCCACCTTGCTCCCGCAACATGCCGTTCCGCCTCCTGAAGCTTTCGATGTTCACGGAGTGCATCGGCAACCACGCCCAGAAGGGGAAGCGTTCGTTCGGAACGTTCCGTCTTGGGCGTGACCAGACGTAGCGATCCACCCGTGCGCTGCAAGGTACGCCGAACCGTGAGCGTCTCATCCGCGGAGTTGATATCCGACCAGTACAGGCCCAGGAGTTCGCCCCGCCGGAGCCCGAGGTACAACGCGAGCACGATCAGCGCGTACAAGCGATCGCTACGAGCAGCGCCCAGGAGTGCGCGCGCCTGTTCGACGGTGAGTCCTCGGTTGATCCCGTACTTGGGTGCCGAGACCTGCACCAAGGTTGCGACGTTACGGCGTACCAGTTCTTCCCGGACCGCAGCCTGCAAAGCGCTACGAAGCACCGCATGAACCAGTTGCACCAACCGTCGCGACGGCAATGAGCGACAGCAGGCCCCCAGCGCACAGCAGCGACGCGCCTTCAGTGGACGCCGTTCGTCCTTCCCGAGCTTGCAGCACAGGCAAGTCGCTTCCATCTGCCGCAAGAAGAGTCGGACGTCCGCAGCCGTCAACTTATCCAGCCGCTTTCTCCCGAGCCCCGGCACGATATGCGAATTCACTATCACCGCATAGTTGTCATAGGTTGCAGGCTTACGAGTTCGCCTCACAATCTCGTCAAGCCAGTAGACGATGAAACGCGCCACGGTCCACCCGGTTGCATTAGCCGGTATCCCCTGGTTCGAGTCGGCCTGAAGTTCCGTCAACTTCTTTCGAACCACCTCCTCCGACTTCCCGTACACGGGCCGACGCTTAACCGTTCCATCCGGCATGAGAACGTAGGCTGCACCGACCCACATCCCGTCAGCCCGCCGGTAAATCGACCCCTGACCGTTCGCCCGCTTCTTCCGAGAACGGCGATTCTCTTCCGTCACAGCACACCATCCCGCACAAGTGATTCGACCGCGACAGCAAGCGCAGATACCGGCACAAGACGACGGGAACCGATCTTCACCGTATCAATCTTGTTCGCCCGAATCAGATCGTAGAGCTTGGATCGCCCTATACTCAGTCGCTCCGCCGCTTCAGAAGTCGACAACAGGAGTTTACTCACCTTCCACCCCTCTTAGAGATCTTCCCTTCGTATGTTCACGCGGCACGCATTTCACGAGCGGCTTCCCGCCGTGACCGGGCCTGGTCTGCGGCTTGCAGGGCCAGCCATGCGTCACCGGGGGTTTTGTAACCCGACCCCTGGTAGCGCCAGTCGGTGACGGTGACGACCTGGTCGTCATCCTCGAGTCGGCCCCAGGCGTCCAACGGAGCGCGTTCCTGACCAGACGGGGTATGGGTACGTGCCCATACCCGCCGTGCGGTTCGCCGTGCGGTGAACGTGGTCGAATACCGCCGGGATTTGCTCAGCCAATGCCCGTTGAAGCCGAACTGATGCGCCCATTTCCGCAACTGCAAATCCGCCAACTCCGGTACCCGGCCCAGCCGCCATGCGGTGTGTGCGAGTCGGGCGTGATGGGGGGTGAGGAACGGGAGTCGGGCGTGTAGGTCGTCGGTGTCGCGGAACCGGCGATCCAACACGCCGGAATCCACCACACTCTTCGTGATGTATTTGGCGAGGTAGTTCCCGACCGCGAGCGGAGTGAGATCCCCGCCCTCGACCCGCACATGCCGGGTGTCACACTGCTCTCCCCACCGGGCGTAGGTCATCGCCGGGAACGGGTCGACCGGGGTTGGACGGTGTTCCTCGCCGAGGAGGCCCCCGTCGACGAGCGCGGACAGCGCGTAGGCGTGCGGGTCCGGGCAGGGTTCCTCGGCGTGGGTGACCGCCCAGCGCCAGCAGTCCGCGAGCAGCTTCCCGGACGCCCAGGCGGGTGGGGGAGCCCATACCCCGTCCGGGGTGGTGGCGTCGTCGAGCCGGAGCAGCGCGTGAAAGTGCACCGCGCCGCGTGCCTGCCCTTCCGCGACCTTCACATAGGAGATCCGCACCGCCGTCCGGCAGGCCCGTTCGGAGATCCCCTCCATGCGGGCCATCCGCCGATAGGCCAGGTCCACGGTGCGTTTCCACAGCCGGCCCGCGGTCCGATTCCAGATGATCAGAGCCGTGTCGTCGTGGCAGTCCGCGCAGATAGCCTGCCCGAGCAGCGGGTCACCCTCGGCGTGCACCCGCCAGCAGCCCGAGGCCACCCCGTGCGGGCAGCGTCCCCGGCGTCGCCGGCACATCTGCGGCGGGCCGTGCTTGGCCCGGGAGTGCACCGGCCCGAACGAGGGTGCGGTCACCGTGACGAACAGGCCCGGATGCGCCGCCACCTGTTCGGGAACACCGGCACCGCCGACCATCCCGGCGTGCACGATCTGCCAGGCGTCCCCGGCGTACAGGTAGGAGCAGGACGGGCACACCGACGCCCGCCGGTTCCCGCACGGCACCAGGATCACCCCGTCCGGCAGGTCGGTGGTGTCGAACGTCCGGCGGATCTCCCCGGAGGCGGTGTCGATCTGCTCGACCCGGCCGGTCAGGCGCACCGGATGGGTGCAGCCCGCCACCCGGTCCAGTTGGGTGAGGAACGCCGACGCCGAGCCGTCCGCGACCCGGGGGGCGAGCGCCCGGAAATACTCCGAGTCCAGCACCGACATCGAGCGTTCCTCCTTTCACGAGCGTGCGGCAGGCAGGGACAATGCAAGCGTGGAACGGTGGGGGAAAGCAGTCAGCAAAACCGGTGGGTTTCTGGTGGAATACCGGTGGAAAACCGGTAGGTAAACCGTCGAGAGTGTCTCTTCACCATGGCCGGTTCTTCTTTTCAGCGTCGCTGCCGTTGCAGGCTGCCGTGATGGATCTGGCGATGGATTTCAAGTGCACGGCCCGTCGTACCGGCCGGGAGTGGGTGGGAGGTAACTCCGCAGGTCGGGCATGTGTACCGTTCTCTGGCGCTCATGTGGAAACCGCCTGCCGGCACACCGGCGATTCGTCGGGCATGACGGTAGCCCTTTCTGTGCGTGAATGGTGGAAAAGACGTGGGGCTCCGCCCCACACCCCGGCCCTTCCTCCGAGGAAGGGGTTCGAACATAGGTTCGCCTTGGGCGGTGGGGGTGGTTGGGTGGTGGTTTCCCTCGCCGGACGGGCACCCGGAGGGCTACCGGGGAACCTCCCACCCATGCCGAGCTTGGCAGGGTGGTTGATGATGCCGGTGGGGCATGGGCGGGAGAACCCCCGGTAGAGGCAAGCTTGCCCGCCCGACGAGGAAAACCACCAGCGGTTATGTGTGTGACAGCGTCACCCCGCCGGCTGGTGAGTGTTATCGGGACATTCGTCGCCGACGTGCCCGGGTGGCGCGGCCGTGCCTGTTCCGTTCCCGGCGGTCACCTTCCATGATTTCCTCGCCTTCTTGGCAGGTTGCGCATGTCCACGGATAAGTTTTCGGACTCGCCCCTGCCGGGACCCCTCCACATACCTGACAGGCCCAGTGCAATTCATTTCCCGAGTCGGTCATCTCCGATTGCCCTGGGCGCGGGTAGTGGGGATGGTCCTACCGGTTCCCTTGCAGACCCGGCAGGTCAGCTGCCCCGGTCCGTTGCAGGATTGGCAGTCGACCGGGTGGGTACCGGCGTTACGGTTACGACGCGGCATAGCCGATGGTCCTTTCTCGGACAGTGATCGTGGATGTCATCGCAGCGCTTTCCCGGCAGGGGTGCGGGAACGGACGAACTCCCGCCATTCCGGGTCGAGTTCGTCATCGGTCAGATAGGGATCGACCACAGCCGCTGTCGGTACGGCCGGCACCGCCGGTTCTGCGAGGGGGAGTGCCAGGGGTGCGGGGTAGTCCCGGGCCAACGCGGCAATATCGGCGTCGGTGGGATAGGCAGCACGGACCCGGGTCGGTTCCCGCTGCCCGTCGAGTTTCACATAGCCCACACCGTGCGCCCAGGAGGGGATCTCGTCACAGCGTGCCCCCCGCGCCCGTGCGCCGTCCCCGAGCACCATGTCGACTTGGGTGGGTTCATCCAGCCGGAGCGCGATCCGGGTCGGGAACAACTGCCGGTAGGGCACCACCTCCTTACTCGGGTCCTGGACCGCGACGAGGAGACCCACCCCCGGTCCCCGGCCCTGCGAGCAGATGATTTGCACGGCGGAATCGACATCGTTCGCCAGCTTGTGATCCGGCTGGTAGGCGGACAGGAACGCGAACTCGTCCACGACGATGAGCACGAACGGGGCATCCACGGTCGGGGTGAGTTTCCGTACCCGGCGGGTTTTCAACTCTGCGGAGCGATCCCGGGTGAACTCCGCACCCGCAGCGAGGAGATCCGCCATCTCCCGAGTCGAGCCGTCCGCGTAACGGGTGAACAGGTCACGCACCGGGTAGAGCTCCATCCCCCCTTTCGGGTCGATGCCCCACACCTCGACGATCCCAGCGGCGATCAACGGGGCGAGCGCCCGCAAAATGCTGTGGAGCACCGAGCCTTTCCCCGCGCCGGTCGCCCCGGCGATCAGGGTGTGCGTGCCGAGCAGCCGCAGCGCCCATGGGCCGCCGTCATCCCGCATGCCGATCATCAGTCGGGATAGGTCCGGGGTAGCCG
>NZ_CAAAFT010000006.1:0-10784 GCF_900634765.1 Candidatus Protofrankia californiensis
AGCCTGCCTTACGCCGACCCGGTACGTCCCATTAGGGGCCTGCCAGGCAAGCACGGCGATGCCCTCGTGCAGGTAGCGGTAGCCCACCGACCGGGACACTCCATGATCCCGGAAGAGCTGTTTGGTCTTGAGGCCGTCACAGAACCAGCGCAGGACCACGACGGCCTGTTCCAGCGCGGACAGCGTGCGGATGCCGTTGCGGGTGCCGCGGCGTTGACGCTCCGCGATGAGAAGACCCGCCAGGCGGAAGACGGTGTGATCGCCAAGAGGCAGCTCGGCGGTGTATGTGAGACTCATCGAGGCGCGGGGTTCCTTCGGGTTGCTCTTTGGTCAGAACAACCTTGCTACCGGAACCCCGCGCCTTCGTCGTCACAGCCCCCCCACAGCCCCCAGGGACTCTCACACCCCGTAACGGTCACGAAACGTAACAGATCATTGCTGGGAATGGCTCACTGTACCGATCATGTTCATGCTCACTTGATATAATGCGACCGCTTCAGGCGAAGGTGGACTGCGGTGGCGTAGGCCCTCGATGGCGGGCGGCGGGCATGCGCCATGCACCGGGGTTTCAAGGAGTCGGGGCAGGGAGCCGGGGTTCAAGGGGCGGTCGCGAGGAATTCGGCGATGGTGCGGTAGGTCATGGCCTCATCGAGGTGCAGGTGCTCGGGCGGCCGTCTCCTAGTCTCCAGGTCGAGGGTGGCGTTCGCCGGCCCTATCGTCGCCTCGAAGACATGGTAGAGCAGCCTGCAGCGGCCATCCGGGTCCTGATGGACGCGTATCCACAGCGGTGATGCCCGCCGTAGTTCATCCCTCCCCCGCCTGAGCTTGACCTCGGCGTCCTTACCGAAGACGACGGGCAGGCCGAACGAGCCGATCGCGAAATCCCGGCCGTCCGGATGCTGCCCTTTCAGGGTCGGGACGACGGCGTCGACGTATTCCCGCGTGACCCATCTTTTGAAGGCGTTGAACTCCGGTCCGCGGTCCACGGGCGCCCGGAATTCACGCAGCCTGAATCCGGCGTGGTGGAGGAGCTGTGGCCACGATCCGGTCTGTTTCGACAGGAGGATGTGCCAACGCGCCCAGGTCGGCGCGGTCGGCCACGCCCCACTCGTGCCCAGCGGCCGCGGGCTGCTCCGGCGCAGGAGCGGGCGGTGGCCGTGACGCTCGGCGACGAGCTCGTGCAGGCGCAGAATCGCCGGGTGGTCACGGGACGGCTCTGCGTCCGTACTCTCGCCGATCACGCCACACAGCTGTTCGAGTCCGGCGAAACCGACCCCGCCGAATCCGCGGCGGACCCGCGCGCCGAGCCCCCCGAAGGTCGCCAACGCCCACAGGGAGATCCCGGTAACCTCGCCTACGTAGTCCGCGAAGGACGGGTCGTCCCGCGCGCCGATCCGTACAGCGAACGTCCCGGTCGCGCCGGCAGGGATGTGGTGGGGCCGGGCCAGCTCCGGATGTTCCCGGTTCTCGTTCGGTGATGGCGGCAGGAACAGGCCCTGGCCAAGCAGATAGCCGATGCCGTGCGTGCGGCGTTCGGCGTCGGGTCGCAGCCGGAGCCAGCCGGGGGACCGCAGATCCTTCTTTGAAGGCGGCGGGTCAAGCGTCGGCGGTCTGACCAGACGAAGAGCGACCGGGGACGGCCCTATGCGGGTCTCGTCGTACCGGCCACCGGCGGTTCCGAACACCTCGGACTCGGCGCGGGCCAGCGCGGCGTAGTCATCGCCGAAGACAGGCGCGGCAAGGGCACGGAACCAGAACCGCGCCGCCCCGCGGATTCCCGGCATCCGCAGCTCGGACCGCGCGTCCGGCCCCGGGGCGAGAAACATCGGGGTTGTGACCGTCACGCCTACGGGAATCCAGGGTGCCGGCGCCATCAGCGGGCCCGTCCTCTCCAGGGCAGATGGGTGAGCGGATAGGTGACCGGGCGGTCGTCCCACAGCATCTGGAGAAGGACGCCCGCGGCGAGCCCCACCGAGGCGGCAAGCGTGAGCAATACGGCCGGTGGGGTCGCGCCCGGCCCGGCGAGCGTCTGGGCCAGGTCCGGCTTCACCGCCGGCACGACCGCGGCCAGAACCAGCGAGGCCACCCCGACCGCGTGCGCGAAACCCAGAGCGACCACCGCCAGCACCCGACCGGCGAGGATCCGGCCGCCGGGGATGCCGTGTCCCTGGGCCTCGAACGCCAGATAACCGGTAGCGACCGTGAGCAGCGCGGCAGAGGCGATCACCGGCCATATCCAGGTATTCGTGTGTGCCCACGCGTCATCCAGCGAGATCAACGCGGCCATGCCGAGCGCCGCCCCTGCCGGTAGCCGCAGGCACCACAGATTGGTCATTTCCCGGCGTCGGGCGGCGAGCAGGAACATCGCAAGATAAGCGGCCCCGGTCACGGCGGCCACACCGCGCAGGACCCCGAGGGGATGTGTGTCGAACACCACCGCCACCACCGGAGCCAGCAGCACCGTCGCCATCAACAGAAGGACTCCGAGCGGACGGCGTCCCACCGTGGGGCGCAGCACCCGCCAGGACGGCAGCAGCATGAACCGGGGCAGGAAGGCCTCGCGCACCAGCCAGGTCCGGAAGCCCGGGTCAGGATCGCCGGTTGCCGCCGGCAGCGCGGTTGCCGGCATCGCGGTTGCGGGCAGCGGCGTGGAAAGCAGCTCGTGCCGGCCCGCGCCGGCGGTATTCGCGCCGGCGGTGTCCGCGGAGGCTGTGTCCACGAAGGCGAGACGCCGCAGTTCCGCGTCCAGTTTCTCCGCCTGCCAGGACAGCAACTGCGGGTGCTCCTCGTGGTTGACAAGGTCGAGCGCCCAGTCCAGGCGTGCCTGTTCGGCGCGGGGAAGGAACGCCTCCAGCGACCCGAACGCCCCCGGGTCAACCGGAAACTGAACAGAGGGAAAACGCCGCGGCGCCCACAGGAGCAGGAAGCGCGTGCGGTGGACCAGAGGCAGGATGCGGGCCGCGGTCCGGTCGCCAGCGGTGGCCGCGTCCTCCAGGACGATCCGGACGGCCTCGGCAAGGCGGACCGCGACCAGCCACCCATCCTCGGCGGACAGCTGCCCATCCTCGGCGGGGAGGCGCGCAGGCGGCCCTCCCCGGACAAGCCCGACGGCAAGGGCGGGAAAGCTCCTCGTCAGGATGCTGGGTTCCTTGACACGCACCTGCGCAGCCAACTCGTACACGGCCTCGGCGGCGTTGGCCGCGTTACCCCACCGCTTGCGCACGTCGGGCAGGCTAACGCTGACACCATCGACCGTGAAACGGACACCGCTGGTGGTACCCCCTCCGGCTTCCTGGGGAAAATCGTCGGCAACGGCCGTCCAGCCCGCCGCGTCCATGATCATCTCACGGGGAAGGCCCTCGGCAAGCAGCCGCTCAAGGGTGGTCACACCACACCGGTCAGGTACGGGCGCATCGCCACCAGACCCCGACCGAGCGGGGTGAGCCGGGCCTGGCCGCGGACGCTCGTGTAGGCGAAGTCGAGCAGCCGGTCGGAATTCGCTGGAAGACGGTCCGTCTCGGCGACGACGGCAAGTTCGTTCATGTCGTCCTTGATCCTGGTGGCCCGCAGGTAGATTTCCACCAGATCGTTCGGATTTTCACCGTTCGGATCTTCCGTATTCCCTTCGTGCAGGCAGAACGCGCGCAGTGGCGGACGTTCACCTTTGACGTATTCGGCGAATGACACCAGATAGGGCAGCGTGGCCTTGTACCCACCGGAAAGGTGCAGGGCGAGCTCTGTTCTCGGCGGCCGGTGCAACAGGGCGGCCCATACCAGTGCCTTTGCCACGTTCTCGATGGCCTCGGTAAAGGTCGTCGTCCTGTCGGGCAGCAGTCCGGGGATCCGCAGGATGTGCACTGGTTCGAGGATGTGCACCGGCTCGCCGGACCCGGCATCAATGAGCGGCACGCCCTCGGCAGTGCTGTCGAGGACCGGCTGGGCGTGCACCCGCACGGGCCGGCGGAACCGGGCAGCGTTCAGCAACGCGGCAAGCATGCCCTCCGCCGTATCGGATGCCAGCAGAACCACCCGGTCGTCGGGCATGAGCGCACTGTAACGGGACGGGTAACGATGCAGACTGGCGACCTCGGCGCTGAGCTTCCCCGGACGCTGGCAGTCCGCAATCGGCGTCAGATAGGGGCCGATCTCGGTACGGAAGGACTCGACCCACGTCTGTGGCCGGTCCAGCGCGTCCGTGAGCGTCCGGCCCGCCCATTCGGTCAGGACCTCGACGTCGTCCCACCCCAGCGAGGTGACGGACCGAGGCGGCAGCAGATTCGTCAGGATCGACGTGCCGCACGGCAGCAGGTGGACGGTCATCCGCGGTCCTTGGCAGGGACCGGTTCGGCGCCGGCGGTCTCGACGGTGAAGTAGCCGTAGCCGGCGTTGGTCTTGGCGCCGAGACCCCAGTCCCGCAGCGCCGTCGACAGCCACGCGACCGGGCCGTCGTCGTCATCGGATGCCGCGAGTTCGGGCAGATCCGGGTCGTGCCCCCTGCCGACGACGTGGACGGTGAAGGCGACCGCGGAGGTCACCGTGTAGAAGGCCACGGGGACCGGCTGCTGGTACTCGGACGGTGGGGCGATGGCGGGGTCACCGTAATAGTCGGGGACATGCGGGTTCATGACGTCGATTTCCACCCCGGTACCAGCGGCCCTGGCGGGCAGCTCCGGCAGGGCGTCGAGAAACACGAACCGCCCGTCCGGGGGAGAGTCGTCGTCATCGCCGGTCGCCTCGCCGGTCGCCTCGTCAGACGGGTTCCCGCCAGGAAGGTTCTCGTCGGGAGGGCGACGGGCATCGTCTGCGCCGGTGTCCTCCCCTGCCCGTCGGACCTCACCCGGTTCCTTACCGAACACGATCCGGCCGTAGTCCCGGTAGGACTCGGGGTAGTCCTGCCGGGCGCAGGCCCGAGCCGCGCCTTTCAACGCCGAGCCGGGCAGCACCGGAACCCCGTAGGTGCCGTGCACGCTCATGCCGATCTCGGCCGGCGTCTGCTCACCGAGGCCGATCACCACCCGCCACACCGGCCGCACCCGCAGCGTCCGCACCGTCCGGCCTCGCTCCTCCATGCGGGCTACGGCCGCGGCCCGGCGACGGCGGGCAGCCTCCAGCAGCCGGCCGGACGGGTCGAGAGCCCGGACGGTCGCCTCCCGCAGCGCCTGGTCGGCTGCCTCCCGCTGGTTCGGCGGGAGTTCCTCCTGCCAGATCGCGCGACGCAGCAGCAGAGCTCCGTTCGCAGTTGACGCCTTCGAGCTCGCCGCGACGGGTTTGCCGCCACCACTGGTGATCAATATCAGGCCCGGTGTGTCGTTGCCCGCCGGCGAGTAGGTGACGACATTGCCGAGCGGACCGGCCAGACGGGTCACGGCCGTGCCTCGTCCCGGCCTGCCGCCGCTGGGATCAGCGCCTCGGCTGCGCGGCGGACCCACAACGCGAACGCGCGGGCGTCCGCCGACGCCCTGCGGTAGTCGGCGATGTCCATCGTCCCGACATCCAGGACCAACGCCTTGCCGTTCGCGTCCGACGTTGCGAGCACGTGCCTGGCGAGGGCGTCGACCAGGATGCGATACGCCTGGTTGAGCGGCTTGGTCGGTCGGCCCGGCCCGGCTTTGGCCTCGTGGAAGGCTGCGGTCGCCGCAAGCCCGGAGCCGACCAGCATCGGACCGAGGTTCATCGCCCGGCTGCGGAAGTCCGGCCGGGCCGGCGTGGGCACCCCGTCGACGAGCTGCCAGGAGACGACCGCCAGATTCTGGTCCCGCCGGGCCATCAGGCGTCCTTCCCACGCCAGCGCAGCCACAGCAGGCCCTTGCCCAACGTCTCGTCGCCGCCGGCGACCAGCAGCTCACCGTCGAGGCGTGTGCGCAGACCGTCCAGGCGAGCCGGCTCGGATGCGGAGGTGTCCGCCAGGCAGTCCCGCAGCAACGAACACATGATCGTCTCTGCTGGCAGGTACTCGGTGTACCAGGGTCCGTGCTTGACCGTCTTGGCCTCCGACTCGAGCTGGATTCGAGGTAGTAGCTCGACGTGCTCCTCGGTGAGTGCCGCCAGGTCGCCGTCGCTGACCAGCAACAGATCGGTGCGCAGCTTGTCGCGGAAGAAAGCGAAGGGATCGGACGCGTTCGCCGTACCCGCAGTGGGTTGCCTGGGTTGCGCAGGTGCGGCGGGTAGGGCGTTGTCCGCGAGCCAGCCGGCCCAGGCCGTTACGGCCTGCTCGACCGGCTTGGCCGCCAGGTCGTATTCGCCGACCGCGAGCCGCGCGCCGGGCTCGGCCCAGAACGAGGCGGCCGGCACGACGCTGCCGGCATCCACCGTGGGGATCGGCGGGAGGCCGCGGACCCCGGCGAGCTCCGCCATCCTCGTCTGGCGAGCCAGTAACAGCGGGCTGCTGGCCCAGGCGAAGGTGTTGCGCAGCGTCGGCACGGGGAAGGCGACGAGCCGCAGGTCCCCGACCGCCAGCCAGCCCGGTTTCGGCGGCTCGGTGTCCGCGCCGGGGCTGCCCGGCGGGGCCGACCCGAACACCTTCTCCACGTCCGGCCAGTTCTTCCGGTCTTCCCGCGCGTGGTCACGCAGCGCTCCCTTGGCGCTCTGCCCCCAGATCGTCGGCAGGCGGGTCGTCGACTCCCGCTGGATCGGCAGGTCGATCACACCGACACTGTCCGACCCGCCCGCGTGGACGGCGGTTTCCGCATAGCAGTACAGCAGGGCGCTGTCGCCCATCACCATCTCCCAACCAGGCACAGGCCGAAACCCACCGTGCGCATCCAGTTTTTCGGGCCCGTCCGGTCCTGCATCTGGGGCAAGCACTCGCCGTGTGCCTTCCGGGCAAAGACCTCCGCCTCGGCCGGATCGTCGAATTCCAGGAAGTAGACGCTGCCGGCAGCCACCGCCCACCGCAGTGGCCGTCCCCGCTGAGAGTCACCGTCGATGCCGGTAATCACCTCGGGACCCAGGGTGCAGGCGCCTCGCAGCCTCGCGCCGTCCGGGAGCTCAGGCAGCCAACCATCCCGGAACACTGCGGGTGTGGCCAGGTACAGCAGCACCCTCCCGTCCGGGAACCGCTCCGGGGCCTTCGGCAGCGCCGGAAGCCCCGCGCCGCCGGAAACGACCGTCACGGCCGCCTGGCGAGCTTCACCACCGAGCCGCACGACCGTCACCACCGGCTCCGGCACAGCGGACCTGAACCACACCCGGCAACCGAACGCGACGCCTGCGGAACCGGTCGCATTCCCATCGCCGGTCTCGGACGGACGCCAGAAATCGGCCTGGTAAAGAAAGCCAGGCAGCGTCGTACGCCCGGCGCCGTCGCGGGACGAGCGAGCGTGGCGGGCAATACCGAGACGGCTTTCCCGCACCAGCGGCTCCTGCCGCCGCCCCCCGGCGCTGGATGTCCCAGCGGCGGATGTCCCAGCGGCGGATGCCTCAAGGTGCTCCAACGCGCGGGACGGATCGCCATCCAGGTAGCCGGTGAGCGCTTCACTGGACAGATAGGCGCCGCTCGGCTCCCCTGCCCCGGTCAAGAACCCAAGGCCCCCCGGTTCCGCGGCTCGAAAGTCAAGATCCGACTCAACGCCTGCCGGCAGGAACAGGTCGGCACCGGCATCCTCGCCAGGATGCTCGTGCAGGCGCAGGCGACGCGGCACACGGTCGTCAACGACAAGATCGGCCGGCGCGGGCAACAGCACCCGTGCTCTGGGACCACCTGTCCGGACCAGCACCGGTCCGGTGATCCGCAGCGGGTTGGAGCCGAAGACGGTACGCAGCGCCCCACCGGTTGAGGTCGGCCGTGGCAAGGTCGTGTGCGCGGTCGCCGTCATCCCGGTCGTGAAGGGACGGCCGTCCCGGAATGTCACCACATCCAACGGGTGGAACAGCACCCATGCCGACGCTTCGCCGTCGGTCTCCCCGCGCTCCTCAGCGTGTGCTGCCGGGGACTCCGGCACGGTAATGCTCATCGTCCCTCCTGGGCGACGAACCTGGCGATCTCCAACGCGTCGACCCAGGCGACCACGTCGCTGGCACGGAGCCGGTCCGTCGAGGGCTCGACCTCGCGGACCCGCCCGACGAACTGCGCGAGCGGGCTCCCCGGCCCGCTGTGCCGGGTGACCAGGCGACTGACCTCGGCGCCGTAGTCAAGGCTCGAACCCGCGAGTTCGGCGATGCCGTGCCGCTCGTCGTACATATCGTGGAGAAGCCGGGGCGACAGGCCACCGCAGAAGCCCTCGACCAAGCCCGCCAGCGACGTCGCCGGATCGGAGCCACTACGGCCCCGCCACGGCAGGACGCTCGCGGCCCGCTCACCGCCCCGGCGCAGCACCACCAGCGCAAGGCTCGCCTTCCCTTTGCGCTGCTTGGCCGCCTTCAAGGCGTCCCGGGCGCGACCGAGCGCATCCTGCAACGGATAGCTGACGTGGAAGAACACGACCGCGGTCGACACGGAAGGCCGCGTCAGCAGGCCCTGCGTCCCGGTAACGAACAGTTCCCGGCATCGGCCCGCGGCCCGCAGCGCGTTCGCCGCGGGGACGAGCCCCAGCAGGTCATCCCCACCCGCGTAGACGGCCCGGCCGTGCTCGTCCTCGAGGGCCTCGGCCTGCTCCCTCGCGATCGCCACGAGCCCCTTGGAGACCTGACCGTGCCATTCCCGCATTACCCGGCCCGCGGGCATCCGCGCGTGCGACAGGGCACGGCCCATGTCGTCGGCATCCTGGACAATCAATGCCAGGTAGCTGGCCGGCGGGCGACCAGGACCCGACACCCTGGCGAGCGCCTTGACAAGATCCTCGCAGGCGTTCCGCCCTTCGGAGCACGCCCGGGTGACCTCGGCGTGACGCTGGTCACCCGCGAGCAGCCGCAACCCACTCTCGTGCAGGAGGGACTCCGGCTGCCAGGTGTCGACCAGACACCAGGAGCCCTCCAGCCGGGACCAGCCGGCGATGACGTCGCCGAGGGGCCGGGTCATCGCCTCCAGCGCCGGGAGCGCGCCAGGACGTTCAAGATTGCCAGGGGGCTTGGCCCCTGCCTTCCGCAGCGCGGAGGTGACACCGTGTACCGCGTCGCGATGCCTTCTCACGGCGTCCAGCAGCGGACCGCTGACATTCTCGCCGGCCAGGGCCTTGACTATGCGAACGCGGAACGGGGCGGTCGCGATCGACGCCGTGGACGGGAAAACCGCGCGTTCCCCCGCGAGGTACTCAGCGACGTCCGGATCGCGTTTGACCGCGCAGACCGGGCACAGGCGTTCACCCGAAGCGAACCTCAGGCGGTCGGGAATGGCCGGGGAATCCGACGCGGCGCCTTCCATTCTCCCGCACAGCGAACACGGCTGGACGCCATGCCCGACGTATAGCTTGAAGTCACGGGCCCGCTTGCGGGCCTGGCTCGCAGCCGAGACAACCCGCCATCCCTGTTCGTAGTCGCTTTCCTCGGAGTCGCTTTCCCCTGGTGCGGCACCGTTGCCGCCGGCGGGGGCCTTCCAGCCAACCCAGCGCACGACCGGAAAGGTGTCGAGGCTCGCGGCCGTATCGTCGTCCGGGCTCTCGAACGTCACCTTGCGCAAGCCACGCCACTCGGCGTGGACCTTTGCCGAAACGTGCTCCGCGAGGCTTCTGGCGCCTCCGGCGGGAACCACCGCGAAAATCCGGTTCGGGAGCCCGTCCGGGACGTCAGCGGCGGCCGGGAGCACCGGCTCGCCGTTCCCGTCCGCCACCGCCGCCACCGCGACCTGGCACAACCGCGACATCAACCTGCTCGCCGTCCACAGGTCGGCTGTCCGCCGAGAAGCCGCGATGAACTCCTGGACCCCACCCAACGTCAGCATGACGTACCCGTCAGCCATGGACCCCCCGTCCCGCTGGCATTTCTCCACCCAAACCCCGAAATATGATCATCGAAGTAGCGGCAACATTAGCACCAGGCCCTGAACAACCACCGCGTGGGGTGGAACCTTGCTCACGGAAAGTCCGAACAGCCCGGCTGCCGAACCGGCGTCGGCACAGCGGGCGGACATCCGACCGCCAGCCGTGGAGGTCGTTCATGCTCACCGCGATCCCGCGGCAGATGTTGATGTACGCTGCGTCCAGGCAACCGCGGGAAGCAGCGGACGCGCTCGGACCGCTCGGACCGCTCGGACCGCTCGGACCGCTCGGACCGCTCGGACCGCTCGGACCGCTCGGACCGGGATTATGATCAAGAAGTCGGGGGGTTTCGGGTTCGTCGAGACGTTGGCAGGTCGCGACTTTCGTTTTGACCATTAGTTCAGTGGTGTTGCGGAGGTTCAGCCGTGCAGTCGCAGGCAAACGGTGACGCCCCCACCGATCCGCGGTTCGGAGTCGGCCTGCTATCCATACAGGACGCCGCCCGCTGCCTGGCGCTGCCGCCGCGAACATTCCGCCGGTGGGCCGTCAGCTATGAGGGACAACCGCTGGTACACGTTCTGCCCGCCGAACAGCGACAAGCCCGTGTTCCGTTCATCGCCCTCGCCGAGGCCCACGTCCTGACGGCGCTGCGCCAGGCCGGACTGCGAATCGCGAGGGCACGGCCCGCGCTCAAAGCCCTCCAACGAGAGTTCGGACGCGACTACGTCCTGGCCGCCCGCGAGTTGGCAACGGACGGCATCGACCTGCTGTGGGACTTCTCCCGCAACGTACCCGGTGACGGTGAACCCCTGATGGTCGCCGGCACCAACCAGTTGGTCTTCCGGGAGATCGTCGCCGGTTACTTGAAGTACCTGACCTGGGCCGACGACGGCTATCCCCGGATGCTGCGCCTCGCCGCGTTCGAGCCGGCTG
>NZ_CAAAFT010000006.1:10809-11444 GCF_900634765.1 Candidatus Protofrankia californiensis
GGACGTGCCCGGACTACCCGGACCGGGATGATGATTAAGAACTCGGGGTTCGGGTTCGTCGAGAGGTTGACAGGTCACGACTTTAACGTTTTGGCCATTGGTTCAGCGGTGTTGCGGAGGTTCAGCCGTGCAGTCGCAGGCAAACGGTGACGCCCCCACCGATCCCCGATTCGGGGTCGGTCTGCTGTCCATACAGGATGCTGCCCGCTGCCTGGCGCTGCCGCCGCGAACATTCCGCCGGTGGGCCGTCAGCTATGAGGGACAACCGCTGGTACACGTTCTGCCCGCCGAACAGCGACAAGCCCGTGTTCCGTTCATCGCCCTCGCCGAGGCCCACGTCCTGACGGCGCTGCGCCAGGCCGGACTGCGAATCGCGAGGGCACGGCCCGCGCTTAAAGCCCTCCAGCGAGAGTTCGGACGCGACTACGTCCTGGCCGCCCGCGAGCTGGCAACGGACGGCATCGACCTGCTGTGGGACTTCTCCCGCAACATACCCGGTGACGGTGAACCCCTGATGGTCGCCGGCACCAACCAGCTGGTCTTCCGGGAGATCGTCTCCGGTTACTTGAAGTACCTGACCTGGGCCGACGACGGCTATCCCCGGATGCTGCGCCTCGCCGCGTTCGAGCCGGCGG
>NZ_CAAAFT010000007.1:0-1248 GCF_900634765.1 Candidatus Protofrankia californiensis
AGGAACGATGATCAGCACATCGCCGGGAGCGGACCACACCAATTCGGAGGGACACGTGCCACCACCGGGCCCGCCGAACGCACCCGGCGGGGCGGAACGCGACTGGAATGCGGTACTCACCCCACTGACCCCGCAGGACCCCCGCAAGATCAGCGGATATCTGCTCCGGGCCCGGATCGGCGAGGGCGGCATGGGAGTGGTGTACCTGTCCTACACCCCCGGCGGCCGGCCGGTCGCGCTCAAAGTGGCCTGGCCGGAGTTTGCCACCGATCCCGAGTTCCGCCGCCGCTTCGCCTCGGAAGTTTCCATCGCCCAACGGGTCCAGGGCCTCTACACCGCCCCGGTCATCGACTGCGACCCCCACGCCCCGCGGCCCTGGCTGGCCACCGCCTACGTCGCCGCCCCCTCCCTCGCCGCGACCATCAGCCAGCAAGGCGCACTCCCGGTGGAGACCGTCCTACTACTGATCGCCGGGGTCGCGGAGGCGTTACAGTCCATCCACGCCGCTGGCGTGATCCACCGTGACCTCAAACCAGGCAACATCATTCTTGCCGCGGACGGCCCCCGCGTCATCGACTTCGGCATTTCCCGGGCGGTCGAAGCCTCCTCGACGAGGCTCACCCAGGCTGGGGTACAGATCGGCACCCCCGCGTTCATGGCCCCCGAGCAGGTCCGGGGAAAGTCCCTGGAGACATCCGGGGACGTCTTCTCCCTCGGTTCCACTGCTTACTATGCGGTCACCGGCGAGCTGCCGTTCGGTGGGGACGCCGCCGTCTTCCACCGCATCGAGCACAAACAGCCCGACTGGGACCGCTGCCCGGACCAGATCCGTGGCGTACTGGAACAGTGCGTGGAAAAGGATCCGGCGGGTCGCCCCACCCCCGCGGGATTGATCGAGCTGTGCCGGGCGGCGTCCACCGACGAGCGGCTGCGGATCGACGAGAGCTGGCTACCCCCCACCGTGATCGCGGACCTCGGCCGCTACAACACCACCCCACCCGAGCCACCTCAGTTGTTGCCGACCGAATCCGAGCCTCCTCGGCCGCCACTACCCATATCCAAGTCGCCTGACCGTTCAGGCCGCAAGCGGTCACCCTGGCTCATCGGCGTGCTCAGCGCGGCCGCGCTCGTAGCGACGATCATAATTTCCATACTCCTGATCAATGGATGGTTGAACCGGGCGAACGATTCGACCGGACCCACCACACCGGACGAATCCAGCCGAAATCTGGATGTCACAACAGCTCC
>NZ_CAAAFT010000007.1:1917-5140 GCF_900634765.1 Candidatus Protofrankia californiensis
AACACACACAAGCGGCTTCACCCTCCATAACAATCGCTTCGGGCAGAGGATGTGCCTTGACGCTGACCTCAACGGTCACAGCTCCAATGGCACGAGGGTCCAGCTCTGGGCCTGCAATGGATCCGTACAGCAACGGTGGTACTACGAGGGCGATCCGTACACCACTGGGGCGTTGATTCGTAGCGTGCAGTGGCCAGCGATGTGCCTCGACGCGGATACGAACACCATCGACAGTAACGGCACAAAGGTCCAGCTCTGGACGTGCAATGGGTTCGCGCAGCAACGTTGGTACTACCGCGGGGGCGATGGGGCGAGCGCCTATCAAAACGGGTGGAACGCCCCGTACGGACGGTGTCTCGATGCCGATGCCAACGCTGGATGGGATGGCACAAGGGTGCAGCTGTGGGACTGTAACCAGACCACGCAGCAACAGTGGCAGGAGTAAACTTTCCGACGCTCCAGGTAATCCCCGGATACAAATTTCAGATGGCTGTATTCTCCTGGCGAACGCGCTCCGCGCGGTCGCCCTCGGGGTCCGGAGGATCGCTCCCCGGAAAGGCATAACGACTGGTAGCAAGGCCGACGAGAGTCGGCGAGCAGCATGATCGAGCGCGTGGAGACAAGGGGACTTGAACCCCTAAAGTGTCGGTCAAGTAGTGTAGATCCGCTCCAAAGTCGGCCAATTGTCTATGATCAAGTATCATCGAATCATGGAACTGAGGGGCCAAACGGTCGTGATAGCAGCCATTTTCACACTCAATTTCTTGATCGAAACAGGACGTGTGACTACCTGACCGGCGTTCTAACTCCTGCCTTGCAAAGTTGGCCCCATCCGTCCGTTTCAGCGGAAGGGATCGCGGCCGATGAAGCCGAGCAGCCGGGTCTGCGGGCCGGACCCGTCCGGTACCGGCACCCGGGCGCCGTAGTGGCCGGAGGATCTGATCGCCTCCTCCATCCGCTCCATTCCGGCCAGCAGCTCGGCACAGAGCTGCGGATCGAGCCGGTCGTCCTGGCCGGTGGCTCGGGCCAGGTCCCAGGTGTGCATGAAGACGTCGCAGGTGTAGAACCGGTCCACCGCGACGGCGAGCGGCAGCTCGCCGACGCGCGGGTTACGCAACCTGCGGCCGGCTGTCGCCGGGTCGTCCAGAAGCTGTTGCACGGCATCCGCGTGCACCTGCCACGCCCCCGCCGGGTCGTCATCCGGTGACGGACCACGGGCCAGCTCGATCCCGGTACCAGCCGTCAGGAAGGCCGGGAACCACTCGCACAGATGGCGGATGACGTCGCGCGCCACCCATCCCGCCACCGGCGCCGGCGCATCCCAGTCACGGGTGCCGAGCACCCGGTCGGTGAAGGTGCCGGCGGTCCGCCGGTGTCGCTCGGCCGGCCGGTCGGCGGGCGACACCGGGGAATGTGCCATCTCAGACGCTGCCGGCGCGCAGCAGGGCGTCGAGCTTGGTGTAGCCCTCGTCGATCCCGGTCTCCATCCCGCTGCGCAGCCAGGCGTCCCGGCTCTCGAAGCTGTCCACCAGCGACTGGGCGTGCAGCCTGGTGCGACCGTCGCCGAGGTCCTCGAACCACAACGTCTCGAGCGCGACACCGTCCGGGTCGCCTTCGAACGTGAAGGTCTGCACGATCCGGTCGGTGCGGACCTCGTGGAAGCAGCCGTGGAAGCCGAACTCGTTGCCGTCGCGGGCTGCGACATAGCGCCAGCTTCCGCCGGTCCTGGCGTCCCAGTACTCGATCCGGGTCGCCAGCCCGTTCGGCCCGACCCATTGCACGAACAGCGTGGGATCGGTGTGGGCCCGGAACAGCTGCTCCGCAGTGGCCGTGAAGTCGCGGGTGATCCGGATGATCGGCACGGTCTTGTCGGCCTCGATCACGGCGGTCTCGATGGTGTCGATTGTGTTCATCAGGCTGTTCCCTTCATGGGTCGTTCGTCGTTGCGGGCGCCGTTCGTGGAGTCGCTGGTGGCGTCGTCGTTCATGGCGGCCAGCACAGCGTCGAGGCGGCGGTACCGCTGCTCGGCTCGGCGGCGGTATCGCTCGATCCATGCGGTCATCAGGTCGAACACCTCCGCTTCGAGGTGCACCGGGCTGCGGTGGGCCTCGGCGGTACGGCTGACCAGGCCGGCCTGTTCGAGCACCTTGAGGTGCTTGGAGACCGCCTGCACGGTGACGTCGTACGGGTCGGCGAGCTCGCCGACCGTGGCGTCGCCGTCGGTCAGCCGTGCGACCAGGTCACGCCGGGTCGGGTCCGCAAGAGCTGCGAAGACCCGGGAGAGCTGATCCACAACGGCCGCTCCTCAACCAATTGGTTGAGGATCAATTTAGCGCCGATCGAGCCGTCCGTCAATCAATCGGTTGACGACTACGGGCCGCCGGCAATCTCCGCCTCTCCTCCACAGCGCACCGAGCATCGACGCCAGGAGGACACCGATAGGGAGCACAAAAAACGACACGGCGGAGGACCGGGACAACGGGTAGCGCGTCCTGTCTACACCGTTGGCTACATCTCGATCACCACGCGAGACGAACCACCTACGCAAGTGAGCCAGTGTGGACCTTCGCACCCGTTACTCGAACCCGCCCGGCCGAGCGAAGCTCGGCATCGGGGGGTCCGGGGGACGGGCTCCTCGCGGTGACCAGCCAGCAGGCCACCGGCGGCCACCTACACGATGCGACCCGCGGAGTCCTCCGACCGGGCCTGGTCTCCATCGCGACCGGCCGCGACGTCGCTGACATGGTCCTCATCGGCGTCATGCGGGGCATCGCATCCCTCCAGGCGGTGGAAGTCACCGTGATGGTCTCCGACTCACTCCCCGTCGAGGACCATCACGCCTCCCACCGACTCGACTGACCGCCGCCGCCCCGATCAGAGCACCCACCCGCATGGGCGGTCAGGACGGTCGGCGGCGAGCTATCACGGGTAGACCACGGACGGCAGGCGCGGCCACCTCCGCACGGGAAGCGAAGATCATGATGGGCGATACCAGCCGACTCGACGCAATCGCCTCGCGCATGCTCACCGCGGAGCGGGCTACTCGTGGCGTCCGCCACCTCGCCAACGCGGCGGTCGAACTCGGGGAAACGGTGGACACCGCCGGTGTGGCCGCGGTCCTCTCCGAGTACCGCCAGGCGTACCGCGAGGTACATGACGTGCTCACTAGCGGTGATCCAACCGACATCGTGTACCTGGCCGCACAGTTGGACCAATCCTGACC
>NZ_CAAAFT010000008.1:0-13063 GCF_900634765.1 Candidatus Protofrankia californiensis
ACTACACCCGCACGCCAACTGCGAAGAGCCCATATAGTTCGCTGCCGTCGCGATGGCGAGCGGGAAGTCTGAAAGGGTAGATGCGACAGCTTGACAGTCCTCCGTTTTGAACATGGGCAGGACCTTACTCAGGTATTCCGCACTTTCCTGGCGAGACCAGTCTCCGACGTTGATGTGTACATACGCATCATCAACATGCCGCGACGTGGTTGTAATAACTATACGAGCATATCCACGCTTTGGAATTATCCTAATAATGGCGTTTGGATCGTCTATCCCGTCGATGATAATCAGCAGGTGCGAGTCGGCGGGGATTTCTCCTGAATTCAACTCGAACGGCGAAGGCCCTATTTGGCCGAAGAGCGGGCGCGCTTCATGGCGGGGAGCAACGGCCCCGATTCCCTCGAGCACAGAGCCTTCGTCCGTCGCATTGATGAGCACTGTGTGAAAATTATCGCTGTTTGTGGCCGCAAACTCGCGGGCGATTGTCGTCTTGCCTGATCCTGCAAGGCCAGTCAATACGACGGGTGCAACTGGCTCATTCTCGCCTGGTTTAAGATGACGCCCCAAGAGTTCGAGTTCTTGCTGTCTGCCTACGAAAAGGGGATTGTGGAGGCGCTCTCTCGAAATAGCCGCGCTATCGAACAATCCAGTAGTTTTGGCGTGCGCGACCGGGATCTCGCCGGCACATATTTCGCGGAGTAGCTGGCGGACTGCCTGCAAGTCGATGACATGAGACTGATATTCAGAGTCATCTCGCGGGCCCTTACGCGCCATTCCGCCAAGCCTAGCGAGACACTCCTGAGGTGTTGCAGGTCGGTTAGTCGAGACTTCGGAAATCTTTTCTAGCAGAGTCTCATAGCATTTGCTGGCGAATCTGTCCGAGTAGCCAAGGTTCCGGAGGGCAACCTCCAGCTCGCGAATGGCGACGTCGGTAATTTCGTTTCGT
This sequence comes from Candidatus Protofrankia californiensis, assembly GCF_900634765.1. NCBI lineage: Bacteria > Bacillati > Actinomycetota > Actinomycetes > Frankiales > Frankiaceae > Protofrankia > Candidatus Protofrankia californiensis. The sequence goes on from NZ_CAAAFT010000008.1 coordinate 950, forward strand.
CGCGGAAGCGGCATGGGTCTGAGGATAAGCTGGCTCAGAAATATCCGTGCCTCGTCGTGAGAAACATCGATCAGGCGCGCTAGATGCGGGGTTGCGTTTGCAATCGAGTGGCTGTCAGCGGTAGAGCAAGCACGCAATAGTGCGCGTGCCGGGGCCCCTTGAAATCCTGCATTCGACTCGAATAGGCAGGTCGCGTCTCTGCCTTGAAGATTCCATGCATCATATAGTCCTCTAATCACATCCTGTTTCCGGAGTTCGCCTACAGTCCATTCACCTTGATTTGGATCTCTGTGCTTGACTGATACGAGTTCAACGGAGTCGTTTTGTGCGATAACTGCGTAGTCCGTGCTCCATTCGACAACGAAATGCCGAGCATCGCCATTCTTAAGATTCAGAATGATTCGGCGAGCTAGACACTCGTCCTGATAGTTGTATCGAGCGCGCGTGTCGGGGGCTGTGTTCGACACGTCCTTAACTAGACGCCGTTGGCCGATGTGGCGCCCTCGTTCGATCATGCGTAGAATTGTACGCCGGAGAGTTATGGCGTTTCGCACCTTCGGCTGACGATCCGAACGTGTCTTTGGACCACGTACGCGTTGGACAGGAACACATCGCCATGCTTCAGCTGCGTAGAGGCTAGGCCTGAGCGTTGAGTTGCGACGCGCCGGCGAGCACGGCGCGCAAGCGCCGCGCGCAGCCGGTTGCGGGGCGCGGCCCGCCACCGCCTTGATCTCTAAATCGAGCAATTCGGCAGTCCCACGGCTTGTTGGTGCAGCTCCGTCGCGGTGGGGAGTGCTTCGTAGGCTCCGGGACGACTGATGGTGAGGGCTGCGGCTGTCTGGGCCTGGTGGACCGCGTCGGCTGGACTGGTGCCGGCGATGAGGTGGGCGCAGAGTACGGCGGTGAAGGCGTCGCTGGCACCGGTAACGTCGATGATGTCGGCGGGTGGTGCGGGGTAGGCGTTGGTGGAGCCGTTGATCCGGAGAACACATCCGTGTTCGGCAAGGGTGACGCAGACTGTCCGCACGCCAAGTGCGTCAGCTACAGCGTCGGCGAGATGCTCGGCGGGGCCGTGTGCGGCTGAGTGCCCGGTAAGAAGGGCGCGGGCCTCGGCCTCGTTGGGAACCAGCATGGCGACGTGTTCCCACGGGATAACCTCGATGACCGCTGGATCGCTGGGAAGCGGCGCGGGGTTCAGGATGACACGTATGCCCTGATCGCTGGCTGCGGTGATGATTCCGGCGGCCTGGTCGGGGGATTCGAAGGTGACGAGGAGAGCGTCTCCCGGCCCGCTGGTTTTTACGGCGGTGGTGAGGTGGCCGGCGGTGACATTGAGCGCGTCGGGGACACGCCAGACCATGGCGTTCTCCCCGTCGGCGCGGGTGTAGACGACGCAGACCGGTGTGGGGGCCTCGGGGATGGCTGCCATGGTGGAGACGTCGATGCCCTCGGCGCGGAGCGCACTCCTGATGGCCTCGCCCACGACATCGGTTCCGACGCATCCGACGGCGGCGACCTGGGCGCCGAGACGGGCGAGGGTGATGGCCTGGTTGAGAGCCTTCCCGCCCGGGACGGTCCGCATGGCGTCGGCGCGTAGGTCGTCGCCCCATGTCGGTGGGCGGGGTGTGCTGATCAGGCAGTCGAGGACGTAGGCGCCGGCCACGAGGAACCGAAGCTCGCTGATAGGGCGCGCTGGGTGGGTGCCGGTCATGTGCTGGTGTAGGTCCAGGCGGAGCCGACTCCGCGGTACTGCTCGACCGGGATCGGGGTCACCCCGGGGCGCATCTTGTCGGTGTAGAGGTGGCCGTCCAGGTGGTCGATTTCGTGGGCGACCAGGCGGGCAAGGCCCTTCTCGAACACGGTGATCCGCCGTGTTCCGTCGATGTCGGCGTGCTCGACGTGCAGAGTGAGCGGTCGGGGGACCAGGCCGCGGACATCGAAGAAGCTCAGGCATCCTTCGTACTGCTCGTCGGTCTCGGGGCTGGCCTCGATGACGGTTGGGTTGAGCAAAGTGATCGTGTCGCCGTCGACGGTGCGGACGATCGCGGCGGCCCGGTTGATCCCGACCTGCGGGGCGGCGATCCCCATACCCTTCCCGAAGGTGTGCAGGGCGGAGACCCGTTCGATCGCGGAGGAGAGTTCGGCAACGACCCGGCGGGCGTCCTCGGCCTCGGCAGGCAGATCGAACGGGCGAGCGGGCTTGCTCAGGATCTCGGCGCCCTGCTGCACGATGCCGACCGCGGCCATCTGCTCGGACGGGCGGGCGGCCCCGGCGGCGGGGTCGGGCTGGGCGCGGAAGTTCCACTCCAGCCGGTAGCGGGCGTGCAACGGCGGCTCGTCTGTTGACCATGAGAACACCCGGCGGCCGGCGGTCTCGGTGCGCGCGATCGCGGTCCGGAACGGCAGGGCCTCGGCCGTCATCGACGTCTCCATGCCCCACACCACCGGATCTACCTCGGCGGGGAAGTCCAGCCGGACCGACAGAGAACGGGTCGGGACCCGTACGGCGCGCTGGAACCACGGCCCCCACCGGTCATCCGACACCCGGTAGGAGTACTCGATGACGGCGGTGTCGCCCGGGTAGAGCGGAAAGTGCCCCTGTGAGTTCTCGAAGCAGAGCCAGACTTCCTTGAGTGCGTCCCAGTCGGTCTTGATCTTCCAGTTCATCGGCTCGCCGTTGCACGTGGCGGACAGCCACAGGAAGTCCCACCGGAGCGGTTTCGCCCGGTACAGCCGGGCCGATCGCTCGGGGTCGCCCGGGTAGCGGTCGACGGAGATCCGCATCAGGTAGCGGGTGACCGGTTCGGTGCCGGTGTTCACGATCCGGCGCATCTGGTGCGCGTAGTACGTCGCGTCGTCGTACCGCAACGTTGCCTCGTCGACCTCGACGATCAGGCCACCCGACGACGCGACCGGCTGCGCGGGCGGGGTAGTCGCAACCGGTTGGGATGCCTGGGCCGGAACGGGCTGCGGCCCTGCGGGCTGTGTGGTGGATTCCCACCGGCGCGGGGCGAGCCCGAAGTATCCGCCTGGGATGCGTAGGGCGTCCGCGATGCGCTCGATGAGGTCCAGGGAGGCGATGCGGTCTTCACCACGCGCGATGCGGCTCACCCGTGACTGCGACAGGCCGTCGACCGGTGAGGAGATCCGGTCCTGGCTGGCGCCGTCGTACTTGCGCATCAGGCGGAAGATCGTCCCGAAGTCGCGGACGGAGCAGGCGGCGCGGAAGTCGGGCCGGGCCAACAGTTCGGCGGACACCCGGTACGACCCGACCGGCACGTCGGGGGTGTGCGTCACGGGGCGAACCTCCACGTCCCACCGGGGCCGGACGCCCACGGCGGGTGGCGTGAGCGGAAAGCACGCACAGACTAACGCGGCTATGCCAAACCGGTATGGGCCTTGTACGGCAACCGTTTTTCGCGGGTTCGGCAACCGGCCGGCAACCGCTCGCCACCCGATCGCGGCGTCGACGCGCTGTCAACGGTCCATACGAGACGTGTATGTCATATCGACATTTCGTGACAACCCGTCGTCGGGTGAGGCTGGGTACAGGCCACCCCGCTCCGTGTCCACGTAGAGCCGGGCTCCGCGGGACGGGGTGGCGTCCAGACCGTGAGGTGACACGACGGATGAGGGGCACGGCGAATGCCATGGACCAGGACCAGACAGACCGGAGCGAATCCGCGGAACGGCCACGGGAGTTCACGATGACGTGGACGAGTGGCCCGTGCCGGGCAGATGAGGAACCGGGGGTGGGCCTGCTGCCCTGGGGCGTGGACGCCTGGGCGCTGGTGGTCCCGGCGGGCTCGTCGGCGCAGGCGTTGCACGCGGCGATGGCGGAGATGCCGTCCGGCCTGCGGTTCGCTGAGGCCTTCGGGGACGTTGACGTGGTCCTCGTCTACGAAGCCTCCGGCGCGCGGCTGTCCCGCCGGCAGATTCCCGGGCCGTTCCTGCGGGCGATGCTTGAACTCGACCCGGTGCGGATGGGGGCGGGCAACGGCCGGCGGTGGATGACCGAAGGGGAACACGCGGCGTATGAAGCGGGGAAAGCCGATGTCGCCGATGCGCTGCGCCGTCAGATGATCCGCCGACGACATCGGCGGGACCGCTCCGCGCTGAGCTGACATCTCCGAAGATCGCAGGGTCGGACCTCGTCACAGGGTCCGGCCCTTCGTCGTTTCAGGACGGCGTCGGGCCGTCTGTCCTGGTGACGGTCTGTTCGACCGTGGCGAGACTGGTCAGGATCTCGGTTAGGCGATCCTCAACGCGGGCCAGAACAGCGAGGATCTCCCTACCTGTGGGCTCGCTCGCCTCGCTGTCTGCGGTCCGGGTGCCGGACAGCAGGATGTGTATCAGGTGGTCGTCGGGCCACTCCAGCGCGCGGGCGATCGCGGCGAGGGTCTTGTTCTGCACGCGGCGGCCAGCGCCGTGCTGAAGGAGACGCAGCGTGGACACCGACACCCCGGACAACTCGGCCAACTGCTGCTGACCGACCCGCCGACTCGACATCCGCTCGTTGAGCGCCACGGCCACGGCGGCCCAGTCCTCTCCCTCGGCCGGACCACGCGCGGTGTAGACGGACGCTTTCCGGTCAGCCATGACGCGCATATTAGCCATCAAGCAATCGGCGCCACAGGAGGCGTTCGGCAGCCATACCAACCTCGTATGAAACCCACCCGGATTTCCTCGTCGGATAGACCTGTCTGGCATGGTCCTATACAAGGCGCACATACTTTGATCGTATAGCGGTTGAAATGCGGTTAGCGAGCGGCGGATCGTGTACCTTGTCAGCCGGAAAGCACGCGACCGGTTCCTGGATTGTCGAGACGAGTGGAGGTGGCGCGGTGGCGCTGCTCTGTTTCAGGTAGACGGCCCAGAACCCCTTGCTTCCCTTCCGCTGCTTCCTGGCCTGTCCGATCTTCTCTCATCCTCGTTTCTTTCTGGTCCTGGTGGCTTCGCGCGTTCTGAAACAGGTGGTATTTGCCATGTCAAAAATCAACAGCGATCGAGGGACGCCTCGGGTTTCCTCTCGGTCAGACGAGATCCGCGTTCCGCTGTGGGTGCTGCTGCTCGCGGTGGCCGGTAAGGGCCTGGTGCTCACAGTGCGCTGGTGCTGGCGTCACCGGGTGGCCGTGTTGGTCGCGCTCGGCCTGCTGCTGTTCACCCGTCGGTTCGGCCCGTTGGGCTTGGTGGTCCTGCTCGTCGGGCCGGTCCTCCTGGCGGTTGCCTGGTGGCGGGTACACGCCCGGTCGTTCGGCCGGCTGGCCCGGTGGATGTGGGGCCGGGTGCGGCTGACTTTCGTCTACCGGCGGCGCTGGCGTCCGGCGATGGTTCGCGCTGGGCTTGCCATCCGCATGCCGGTGTCAAACGGCGATCAGGGCACGTTCGACGAGTATTTTCCGCGGATCCGGTCGATTCGGTCCACCCGCGCGGTGGACGTCCTGCGGGTGGAACTCCTGCCCGGACAGACACCGAAACAGTGGGAAGAGCAGGCCGAAGCCCTGCGGCACGTCTTCCGGGCGCGGCGCTGCCAGGTCCAGGCGGAAGCACACCGGTTCGTCCGGCTGCGCTTCCAGCGGCGCCCACAGCGCGACACCCTGACCCGGCCCATCGGCCCGGCCGGCCTCGACACTCCTCGGCCCGTGAGGGACAGCCGCGCGGGTCCGGGATGTGTGACTGATCTCGTATTTCTCGGGTAACAGTCGTTCGCTTTGCGGGGCCGGGAAATCTGAGGAGAGTAAACGGCATGGTGGAAGAGGATGGTTTCCGGCGTCCGCTGCGGGTCCTGGTATGGGGTGAGAACAAGCAGGATCAGGAGGAGGAGGTGCGGCAGGTGTACCCGTTGACGATGCACGAAACGATCGCTGCCGCGCTACGCCGGTTACTCGGGGAGCGGGCGCGGGTAGAGACCGCGACCCTCCAGGAACCTGAGCACGGGCTGCCCCCGGCCCGAGTTGCTGAGACTGACGTACTGCTGTGGTGGGGCCATGTTGCGCACAACATGATCGCGGACGAAGTGGTGGACCGGCTACAGCACCGGGTTCAGCAGGGCATGGGGCTGATTGTCCTGCACAGCGGTCATCTGTCGAAAATCTTTCGTCGGCTCATGGGCACGAATTGCCACCTGCGCTGGCGGGAGGGGGGTGACAGGGAGATCCTCTGGCCGGTCATGCCCGACCACCCGATTCTGCGCGGGATATCGCGGCCCATCGTCCTTTCCCGTCATGAAATGTATGGGGAGCCCTTCAACGTTCCCGCCCCGGAGAGCTTGTTGTTCATCAGCAACTTCTCGGGTGGGGAGGTGATCCGCAGTGGCATGTGCTGGACCCGCGGTCAGGGAAGAATATTCTACTTCAGTCCTGGTCACGAGACTCACCCGGTTTATCATCACCCGGCCATCCAACGCGTGCTTGCAAATGCGGTCCAGTGGTGCGCTCCCCGCTGTCCGCCGGTAACCCTTGAAGAGTCCCCACAATGCCCGGAGGGCTGGTTTGAGCAGGACGCCGACTGAAACAAGGGCCGGTGGCCGGACCGGGCTGCCGGTATACAATATCTAACCGACGGTTCACGCGAGGTCGCCGTTCGATGTTCGCTGCCGGCCCGTGGGGGTCATATGGCCCACAGCCGCACCGTTGTGTCGGTGCTGCCGGTGGCCAGGATGCGTCCGTCGGCCGTGAACACCGCTGACGTCACCCTGTCGGTGTGGCCGGCGAGGGTTTTGCCCGGCCTTTGCGCGGTCGGGTCGGTGAGATCCCACAGCCGGATGGTCGCGTCGGTGCTGCCGGTAGCCAAAGTGCGTCCGTCCGGAGCGAACGCCGCTGCCAGCACCCCGTGTGTGCGGCTGGTGAGAAGTTTGCCGCTCAGGTGTGGTACGGCCGGGTTTGTGACATCCCACAGCCTTACCGTGCCGTTGGCGGTGGCAGCGGCCAGGGTGCGTCCGTCCGGCGCGAATGCCAGCGACCGCACCTCGCCGTTGTGGCCGGTAAGGGGCGTGCCGCCTGAATGCGGCTCCGCGACATTCCACAGCCGCACCGTCCCGTCGGCGCTGCCGGTTGCCAGCGTGCTCCCGTCTTTCGCGAACGCCACCGGCCGCACCCCGTTGACGTGACCGGTGGACCAGGCACGGATCCGGCGTGGCCGGGTAGGGCGGGTCACGTCCCACAGCCATACTTTTCGGCGGTCGGTGCTGGCCAAAGTGCGTCCGTCCGGCGCGAACGCCACGGACATCACCCCGCCGGTGTGGCCGGTGAGGGGATTGCCACTCGAGTGCGCTGCGGTCGAGTCCGTGATATCCCACAGCCTTACGGTTCCATCGGCGCCACCGGTGGCTAAAGTGCGTCCGTCCGGCGCGAACGCCACGGACATCACCCCGTCAGTGTGGCCGGTGAGGGGATTGCCGCTCGGGTGCGGTGCAGCCGGGTCCGTGACATCCCACAGACGCACCATCCCATCGACACTACCGCTGGCCAGGGCGCGTCCGTCCGCTGCGAACGCCACTGACCGTACCTCGCCAGCGTGGCCGGCGAGGGGTCTACCGATCGAGTGGGGACTTGGTGACCGCTGCGCTGAGTCATCGGCGGAAATGTCGATCTCGACAAACGGGAGTCGTTCCCGTCCGGTGTAGTTGGCCGGCGGGGGCACCGGACCCTCAGGCGTCGTGAGCGCGGTGGGCGTGACAGGCGCGGGAGCGTCCCCGCAGGCGTTCGGCGGTGCTGGTCCGGATGCGGGGTCGGGGATCTCCCACGGGCGCGGAGCCAAGCGGAGCAGATGGCCAGGGATGCGGAGGCCGTCGGCGATACGCTCGATCAGGTGAATGGAGATGATGCGTTCCTTGTCGCGCATGACCCGACTGACGCGGCTCTGGGTGAGTCCTTCCACAGGGGAGGCGATGCGGTCCTGGCTGGCACCGTCGTACTGCTTCATCAGCCGGAAGGCCGCGCCGAAGTCACGGGCGCGCAGCGCTGCGCACATTTCGTCCCGTTCGAGTAACTGCCAGGAAACCCTGTAGAGGCCGTTGGCGGGCGGCATCTCGCCCTCCCGGGGTGCGGCCGACATCCGGGTCGGCGGTGTGCGGGACGGAATGCTGACATCGTTTGCGATGGGATATATTAGCCATCCTTCATGATCGACGATTTTCGGGCGATCCAGGCGTCGAGATCCTCGTCTCAAGCGGCAGGCGGGTGAACCGGATCGGTGAGCGGCCGGCGAGCATGGGTGGACGGCCTCCTTGGCCGGTTGGCTCCGTGGACTCGGCCGGATGCTACGGAACGTGACGATGGCATGGATGGCGTCGGAGCGCCCGAGCGCTGATCGTTTTCAATTGCAGTACAAACTGCAGTACTAGAGATCAAAAAAGCCCAGAGCCCCGCGCCGTGTGATCGGCTGCGGGGCTCTGACCTGCCTCAACCAGCGTGCGCTCGGAGGGACTCGAACCCCCAACCTCTTGATCCGTAGGCAGGGCTTCATCCCAGTTGAAACGGTTATGCCCTGGTATCGGAATCCGCAACAGTTCGTGATCGTCTGGTGCCATCCGTGCGTGTTGCTACAGCGGTTGCTACAGATCCGGGGCACGGCCCGATGCTCCGACGCGCCGCGCGGGTGGTCGCCCGACGCGCCACGGGGTGCCGACCGGAGGGAGGCGGGGCCCCGTGTAGCGCGGCGGAAGCGACCGGGCACCCGCGCGCTGCGTGTCGTGTGCGTCGGGCCGTGCCTGGCGGGGGCGAAGCCCCCGCCCTTGAACAAGTAAGGAAAGTTGGCACAGAGCTCTCGATCGTTCAGTTCTCGCTCTCGAAGGAAAATTCGTATACGAGTTCGTATCGATCGGCTGCAAGGGTCATGTAGTTCACTTCAACTGGAAGGCTATTTTTGTCAAGCGCGACACGGATTATATGGATAACAGGGATGCCGTTGTCTATCCGAAGCTCTTTTCTGATCTCTGGACTAGGCATCCGGACGGTTATTTTCTCGACGAAGCGGACAGGCTCACGTCCTAGCTCGGCTAGCCGAGCGTGTACCCCACCAGGGCCGGTGTCTTCCTGCTCTATCCGTGTTCCGCCAGCGAGCTTCCGCGTAAATACCGATGTTGCTAGTTGAACTGGCTCACCATCCGCGAGCATCACGCGATCCCGAACTAGGACCTCGTCGCCTGGATCGATGTTGAGAATTTCAGCCGTCGCACTGTCTGCGCCTTCAACCGATATGGCTACCTTCACGGAGGGTTCATATTCGGCGTTCGCTGTATCCGCGAGGAACGCACTCTGATTCAGGGATCGTGCCTTAGGAGAAAGCCTTTTCTGTGCAATCCTTCGAATAGGGCGTCGTTGCCTAACGAATATTCCACGTCCGTGTTCGGCGGATATTAGACCTTCGCCCCGGAGAACCGCAATTGCCTGCCGAACCGTAACGCGCGCGGCTTCATACTCTTCGGAGAGTTCGCGCTCGGAAGGGAGCTTCGCCTTCTCGGGAAGTATGCCAGTTACGATCTTTTCGCGAAGCTCATCCGCTATTTGCTGATACGCGGGTCGATCACTTGTTCGATCGATCGGTGTCATTCTGCGTCACCTTCCTTCCTAGGCTGCGGGAAGGTCTCGCTTGGGGCCTCCTGGGTGCCGCTGCCGCTGCTGGACACAGCCAAGGGTACTGGTCGGCACGTCGGCATGTCCTGTCCAGACAACTGGTAGACATGTCCCTACCAGTTTGCTACAGTGGTCGTACTGGACAGGACGTGCCTACCAGTTGAGATCATAGATCATCCTTAAGGAGACGTCAGCCATGCCTGTTCCCCGCGAGTTCAAGATCTCATTCGATGACCTGTTCCCCCACGGCGCGTTCGTGACCGGCCCGGTCGAGCCAGTGTCGGAGTTCGATGAGAAAGTGCCGGCGGCATCACGGCGGCAGAAGGCGGACAAGGACAGCGGTCTGCTGCTGTGGGATGTGCCCGTACACGACGCGGACCCGGAGGCACGGGCGTCATCGCGGTCGGTGAAGATCCGGATTGCGGCGAAGGTGCAGCCGACTCCCCCGGACGCGCTGCCGGGCCTGCCGTTCCGGCCGGTCGAGTTCGACAACCTGACCGTGGCCCCGTACGTGAACCGGTCGACCGGCCGAATGGCCCATTCGATCCGCGCAACCGGGATGCACGCACCCGCCGGGCGGGCGGCCAAGGCTGCCGCCTAGGAAAGCCGTTCGCACCCTCGGGTGCGGGTTTTCGCGTTGCCCGCTCCTGCCCGCACCCGGGTGCTGTTCCCTTTTCCCTGCGACAGGAACGGAGTATCACCATGGCTCGAAGCAACCGGGACATCCAACGCGCGGCGGCGTTAGCCCGATCGGACAAGGCCCGCGCGGACGCCAACGCCCGACGCCGGTCGGGCTGCTCGGACGCGGGTATCCGCGCGGCCCGCGACGTCGAACATCAGGCGTGGTCGGAGTACCGCACCCTGAACTGATCGTCTCACGGTGCTACCGGCTCCGGCGGTCAGGTCATGAGTTTGCCCGCTCCTCCCGACCTGCCGGGGCCGGCCTGCCCTGTTCCCTGCGTCAGAAACGGAGCCACCGTCATGTCTACCACACCCACCCTCGAGAACACCCCGGCCGGTGACCCCCTCGCGGGCATGCTGTCCGCCGCTGACCTGCATGCCGCCCATAGCCGGGCGTTCGCGGAACTGGACGAGTGGCGGAGCACGCTGGTGGTCCTCCTCGGGCTGCACTGCGACACCTCGGACCCGGACACCGCCACCGCGTTGCGCAAGGTGATCGACCTGGTGCGGGCCCGGATTCCCGGCCTGGAGATGACCTGGCTGCTGGCACGCCGGGCCTGGTCAGACGCTGCCGGCCTGAACCTCGACCCGTTCCACGGGGTCTGACCGGCCATGGCCACCCGACGACACCCCCGCACCACCAGCGGCACACAGCTGGCGCTGTCCTTCGACACCGACGACCGACCCCCGGCCGTACCGATTCCGCTGGTCCGCGCCGCCGAAGCCTCCCCACCGCTCACCCTGGAACCACGCCGGCGGGCCCGCTCCCGCCGATGACCACCCGGCGGGTCCTGCTGGATTGGCGGACCACCGGCAGTGTCGGGGATGCCCAACCCTGTGTCCTGTGCGGCCAACCGGCGCTCTGCCGCAGCCCCCGCGGGAAACCCTGCCATAAAACCTGCGCGGAAGCCTGGCACACCGCCCGTCCCGATCTCCCGCGATAAGCGTGCGCGCTCACGCGCCCATCCGAGGAAAGGTGAACATTCATGATTCCCGCGTATCGACTGGCCCCGTGGACCTCGGGCGATGCCGCCATACTGATCCGTTCCGCGAAAGGAACGGTAGCCGCGTCCGCGGACGATATCGCCCGGGTCATCACCCATTTCGGTCACATCCAGGACGAGGATTTCCGGGGGCTGCTGCACGCGGCCATGAAAGCGCTGATGAACCTCGAAGAATATTTGGATGAGCTGCTGTACGCGGCCCGCCACCACCCGGGGGCGTCATGACCCGGCGGCATCTGGGCACCCTGCTCGCGGACCTCGACCCGGCGGCCCGGGTCACCACCCGACGGCGGACCCCCCTCGGGATCTCCCCGCAGGACAGCATCGGGGACGCGCTGGTCAAGTTGACCGGCTGGGCGGTCCGTAACGGTCTGACGGGCATGCTCCGGCTGCTCGTCCGCTACCGGCGGACCTCGCTGGCCCTGCTCGCCGGGCTGCTGCTGGTGGACCGGGCCGGCTGGGTGCTGCCCCTGCTGGCCCTGGCGCTGCTGGTGTTCTCCGCGCTGGTCTGGCGGATCGTCTCTCCCGACTCCTACCGCCGCTGGCTGGGCCTACGGCTGCGGTCCTGGTGGCGTCGGTGGACCCGCTACGCCCCCCGCTGGGGCCGGCTGATGGCCCGCCACAACCTGACCGTGACCGACACGGACACCGAACAGTGGCCCCGGCTGCTGCGGATCCGGACCACGGCGGCCCGGGACTCCCTGCTCGTCCAGCTCCGCCACGGCCAATCCCCCGACGACCTGGAGGCCATCACCACCCCGCTGGCGCACGCGCTGCGCGTCGACGACGTCCGGATCCGCCTGCACCGGCCGGGCCGGGTGTGGGTGGACGTACGCCGCCGTGACCTGCTGGCC
>NZ_CAAAFT010000009.1:0-5410 GCF_900634765.1 Candidatus Protofrankia californiensis
ACCCAGGGGAGCCGCCCCGACCCGACGCGCCCTCGGTACCCCAGAGACACGGCCGGTCAGCATCCCCACCACCCCGGCGACAGCCGCGACGAGCAGCAGCGTGCCGGAAGACGGCCCACCTGCCCCGCCCAGCCGCTGCTGGGCGGCCACCGCCGCCCCGGTCAGGAGCAGCATGACCGCCACAGCACCGGCGGTCTCCGCCCACACCGCCATCCCCCGCCATGCCCGGCGGGCCAGGACAGCGACGCGACGAACGACCCCTGCCACAAACGGGCGGAGCACCGGACGGGGCCGCGGACGCTGCGCCCGGGGGGATCGGGTCAGCACGGCACCCTCACCCCGACCCGGCCGGTCACGATCGCCTGCGCCAGCCGGTCCTCGGCCCGGCCAAGCCGCACCGCCAGTTCCTCTCCCGGCCCGGACACCGTGGACAACACCGCCAGCGGCATCCCATCCAGCCGGCTCACCGCGATCAGCGCGGCGTCGGCGGCCGAGAGCACCTCCGCGGCCACCGCCTGGGCCAGTACCCCCCGCGGCGCACCCCACGGTTCCGGGGGCATCGCCGCCGCCACCGACACCCCGCTGCCACCCCCCGGCAGCGCCACACTGTGCCGGCGGGCCTCGGTCACCCCGGCCCGGTAGGCCGCCCACGCCAACCGCACCCCCAGCCGCGGCGCCGCCGGCGATACCCGCCGCAACCCGCCCAGGAAGCCGATCAGTACCTCAGCGTCCAGATCCGCCGGATCCCCGCAGTAGCCGGCGGCCAGCCCGCCCGCGGTCCGCCGCAGCAGCGGCATCGCCACCCCGACCGCGCCCACCTGCCACGCCGGCTCGTCGCGCCGGCCCACCAGATACGCCCACGCCGCATGCCACGCTGCCGCCGACGTCGCCGGATGCGCCAGCAGCACCCGCAGCTCCCGCAACCCGACCGGCCGCGACGGCAACCCCGCATGAATATCCGCGCCGTTGACCACCAGCCCGTCCGGGGATGTGGTCAACGTGCTGAAAGCCGCCTCGGCGATATCCAACGCCGAACCATCCGGCGGGACAGAACGATCAGGTCTGGTCATCTCTGAGTGTCCTTTCATGCGAGCGCCGACAAACGCTGGAATGCAAGGACGCCACACCCCATCTGACACCGACCTGACAGTGATCAGACACTTATCCGCCACGGCCGTACAGACAGCGCGAGCGACTGACAGGACACGGACATATCCCTGACGGTGATCTGACAGCGACCAGCACGCTCGGCGTGTCAGATCACTGTCAGCCGCCGTCGGTTTCACTTACAACCGCGGCCCGCGCCGCGCCTTTCCGCGAAAGTCTCCCCGCCGCCGCACCCGGCCTGCCCATACACCGGCTTCGAGTGCGGTAACACCCGTGGACGGAGGACTATCCGTGTCCCTGGCCCCACCCGCCACCGGCGACCAGACATCCAGCACCGTTCCGCTCACCGTCTGGCCCACCCTGACAGACACCCAGCCCGGTGCTATCCCCCCAGCCGCCGCCGCCCGCGCTATCGCCACCTTCAGCCAGCCGGACGACCTGATTGTCGTCATCGACGGGCCGGTGATAATCCGCGACGCCGCCATCCACCTCCACCGCCGATACACCGCGGTCAGCCGCCCGACCACAGATACCGGCGGTCGCGCATGGCCGTCGCCGGCCGGACACGCCGGCCTGGTTATCGACTATCCACCGGCCGGTGACCCGCAGACCCTGCTCCCCGCTTTCGTCCAGACGGCCGGCCTGCTGCGTCCCGGTGGCATTCTGCTCACCGTTCACACCCCCACCGCCGGTGCCACCGACCCGCTTACCACCGGCATTACCACCGCCCGCGCCGCCGGGCTGCGCTACCTCCAACACATCGTCGTGCTCACCACCCCCATCAGCGGCGGCCGGCTCCATCCCGCCGGACACCCGCATATCCCACCTGGCGGTCTCGTCGTTCCGGTGCACACCGATCTGGCGGTCTTCACCACAGCAGGAGGCCGCCGTGACTGACCGGCGCCCTCCGCGTCCCCTGTCGGTGTGGGCCGCCGCCCAACAACACCCCCGTAGCCAACGCACCACCCGCTACACTCCGGCCTCCACAGCCCACCCGGCGAAAATGCTACCCGCGCTCGCCCGGCACATCATCACCACCTTCACCGAACCAGGCGAACTCGTCCTCGACCCGATGTGCGGGATCGGGACCAGCTGCGTCGAAGCCGCGCACCTCGGCCGCCACGCCCTCGGTATCGAATACGAACCCCGCTGGGCAACCATCGCCCGTAGCAACGCCGCCCTCGCCGCCCGCCAGGGCGCCACGGGAACCATCCGTATTCTCACCGCTGACGCCCGCCGACTGCCCGCGCTCGCACCCTCGGATACGGCGGGAAAGGTTGCGCTGGTCCTCACGTCCCCGCCGTATGGGAAAGCCACCCACGGACAGGTCCACGCCGACCGCAGCCACGGCGTCCACAAACGCGACTACCACTACGGCCCCGGCACCGACAACCTCGCCCACCAGGACCTGCACGGCCTGCTTACTGGATTCCAGCACATTCTCACTGGCGCTGCTGCGCTGCTACAGCCCGACGGGATTGTCGCTATTACCGTCCGCCCCTACAGACAGGACGGGGAACTCGTCGACCTGCCCGGCGCGATCCTTGACCTCGCCCCGCGCGCCGGTCTGGTCCGCGCCGGCCGCGCGGTCGCGCTCCTCACCGGGCTGCGCGGCACCCGCCTGGTTCCTAGGACCACGTTCTTCGCCCTGCACAACACCCGCGTCGCCCGCGACGCCGGCATCCCGCTACACGCTGTCGCTCACGAAGACGTCCTCCTCCTATGCACGGCCGGCAGCGGATCTGACACGGACAGGCCGCTGCGATGAGCGGTTCGCTGACCTCCCCTCATCGGTCTGTATGCGCCGTGACTAGGGAAAAGAGCAACCTGACGGCGGTATCAGCAGGACCTGACTCTGATCTGACAGACAGTCCACACGCACCATCCGTCAGATCAGAGTCAGCTCACCATCAGGTCAGAGGCCGCTACCCGAGACCCCTGCGCGGACAGCGCTGCCCCGCCGCCAGCCTGCCCACCTGCGCGCGGCGGACCGGCACACCAGCCCTACCTGCGCGACACTCGCCTGGAACAGGCCGGGCCGAACAACACCCCGCTGCGGCTGGCAAGCATCTCTCTGATCACCATGGCCGCCCGGTAGTTCACCGATGTGGTCACCACGCCCGCGGAATTCCTCGATCTTCATCTGCGCCTCGAACGGCACCACGGAATCCGCGGCGGAAAATAACCAGCCGCCACCAGGGGTGCCGCGTTCCCGGTCGAGCGATAATCAATGCCGTCGTCTATCTATTCCATCATACGTTTCCCTGTTTGGGAAAGCTTAATATAGAAAGGCGTTTCTCCACACCGTGGTTTTCGACTGGTCAGTCGCGCTGGTCCGACACTGCCAGAAAGACCGATAACCCAACCCGATCGCACTACTCGTCCCCGTCCTACCGGCTGCACGGACCGGAGACGTCGTGAGGGAAGATGAGAAGGAGGGTGCACTTCGTCCCCTCAAGGTGGTAGTCCCCGACCAGCCGCCCACCCTGACACCGGGCCTGGCCACGAGCCTGCTGCGCCTGTTACGCCGCCGCATGGACGCAAAGACCGCAGCCGGCAAAAACTCCCCGTCACGTCGGGAGAACACGACCGAACGACAGGAAGGGAATTCTGAATGATCAGATTTGCGTTCGAAGGACGATGCTCGACCGAGGACCAGCAGGACCCCGAATCATCACGCGCCTGGCAGGTTACCCGCGCGAAGGCGCTGATCGAACCACACGGCGGGGAGATCGTCGTCGAGTACTTCGACGCCGGACAGTCCCGGGCCGTGCCCTGGCAACGTAGGCCAAAAGCGAACGATCTACTACAGGCACTCAAGGATCCCAACCGGGGATTCGACGCGGTCGTCATCGGGGAACCGCAGCGAGCGTTCTACGGCAACCAGTTCGGCTTGGTCTTCCCCCTGTTCGCGCACTACGGCGTGCCACTGTGGGTACCCGAGATCGGCGGCCCGATCGACCCGAACAACGAAGCCCACGACCTGATCATGTCCGTGTTCGGGGGAATGTCAAAAGGCGAACGCAACCGGATCAAAGTACGAGTCCGCGCCGCTATGGCCGCCCAAGCGGCGATGGAAGGCCGCTTCCTGGGCGGCCGGCCACCCTACGGCTACCGACTAAGCGACCTGGGACCACACCCGAACCCAGCCAAGGCCGCCGACGGCCGACGATTGCACGGCCTCGCGCGGTGCGAAGAAACCGCACCGGTCGTGGTGAGAATCTTCACCGAGTTCGTCAGTGGACGCGGCCTGTTCGCGATCGCCGAGGGGCTGACCCGCGACGGCATCTCCTGCCCCTCGGCACATGACCCGGCCCGTAACTCCCACCGCACCGGCGCAGCCTGGTCGAAAGGCGCGATCCGCGCTATCCTCACCAACCCCCGCTACACCGGCCGGCAAGTATGGAACCGGCAACGCAAGGACGAAGTCCTCCTCGACGTCGAGGACGTCAGCCTGGGACACACCACCAAACTGCGCTGGAACCCCACCGACACATGGATCTGGTCGGAGAACACCGCCCATCCGGCAATTATCGACCCGAAGCTGTTCACCGACGCACAACAGCTCCTCGCCAGACGCGGACGAGGACCCGGCGACCAGAAAACCCCGCGAACCCGCCACCTCTACGTCCTGCGCGGAGCATTCCACTGCGGGATCTGCCAGCGCAAAATGCAGGGCCACTGGGTCCGCAACGCCGCCTACTACCGCTGCCGCTACCCCCAGGAATACGCGCTGGCGAACCACATCCACCACCCCAGCAACGTCTACGTCCGAGAAGACGCCGTCCTGCCCGCCCTCGACACCTGGCTCGCCACCACCCTCACACCACCACGACTGACCGACACCCTCGACGCGATGGCCGCCACCCAGACCGTTCCCACCGGCCAGAACCAGGCCGCGGAGCGGGCACGTCTGGCCATCGCGGACTGCACGGCCAAGCTCACCCGCTACCGAGCCGCCCTTGACGCCGGTGCCGACCCGGTCATCGTCACGAACTGGATCGCCCAGACCCAGGCCGACCGGGCAGCCGCCGAACGCCAACTCCGCGAAGCCACCACAGACAGCGACCGGCGGATGAGCCGGGACGAGATCGCCGCCCTGGTCGAAGCCCTCGGCGACATACTGACCGCCCTCACCGAGGCCGACCCGACAGACAAGGCTGAGGTGTACCGCCAGCTCGGCCTTCGCCTGACCTACCAGCCCGCCACCCAGACGGTACGAGCCGAAGTGAAGATCAACCCACGTTACCGTGGGGTAATGGTCGGTGTCCGAGGGGGGACTTGAACCCCCACGCCCTTAGAG
>NZ_CAAAFT010000010.1:0-13661 GCF_900634765.1 Candidatus Protofrankia californiensis
CCACCCGGCGGATCAGGCCGGCGGCACGACCGGCCCCCGCCGCACGGGACGGGCCCGCCGGTGCGGAACCGGGCCGGCGGGTCAGCACGGCAACCTCACCCCGACCCGACCGGTCACGATCGCCTGCGCCAGCCGGGTCTCCGCCCGACCGAGCCGCACCGCCAACTCCTCCCCCGGCCCGGACACCGTGGACAACTCCGCCAGCGGCACCCCGTCCAGCCGGCTCACCTCGATCAGCGCGGCGTCGGCGGCCGAGAGCACCCCCGCGGCCACCGCCTGGGCCAGCACCCCCCGCGGCGCACCCCAGGGAGCCGGCGGCATCGCCGCCGCCACCGGCAGCCCGCTGCCACCCCCCGGCAGCGCCACACTGTGCCGGCGGGCCTCGTCCACCCCGGCCCGGTAGGCCGCCCACGCCAACCGCACCCCCAGCCGCGGCGCCGCGGGCGACACCCGCCGCAGCCCGACCAGGAACCCGGTGAGGACCTCGGCGTCCAGATCGGCCGGGTCACCGGGGTAGCCGGCGGCCAGCCGGCCCGCGGTCCGCCGCAGCACCGGCATCGCGATCCCGACCGCGCCCACCTGCCACGCCGGTTCCTCCCGCCGGCCCACCAGATAGGCCCACACGGCATGCCGGGCCGCCGCCGACGTCGCCGGGTGCGCCAGCAGCACCCGCAGCTCCCGCAGGCCGATAGGCCGCTGCGGCAATCCCGGATGGATGACGGTGCCGTCCACCGACAGGCCGTCCGGGGCAGCGGTCAGCGTGTAAAAAGCCGCCTCAGCGGTATCCAGCGCCGAGCCGCCTGCCGGAAAAAAAATATCAGGTCTGGTCATAGCTGCCGTCCTTTCATCCGGGCGTTGAAGAACGCCGGAATTCAGGACGCCACACCCCATCTAACACCGATCTGACGGTGATCTGACACCAATCTGACCCGGCCACATGAACAGCGCACACCGGTCTGACGGTGCACGGATATTCCTCTGACGGTGATCTAACAGCGAACGGCTCTCCCGCCGATGCCCGGCCCGTCAGATCACTGTCAGACGCCATCGGTTTCACTCGGAGTGCACCTCAACCGCGCGATTCCCGGGGTTTCTCACCCCCCGCGCCCTCCCGCCCCGTCCGAAACTCGGCCGTGGGCGCGGCACGCACCCCCCTGTGACGGAGGAACACTCGTGTCCCTGTCCCCACCCGCCGTCGGCGACCACCCCAGAACCGTTCCGCTCACCGTGTGGCCCACCATGACAGACGCACCGCCCGGTGATATCCCACCAGCCGCCGCCGCCCGCGCTGTCGCCGCCTTCAGCACACCGAACGATCTCGTTGTCGTCATCGACGGTCCGGCGATATTCCGCGACGCCACCACCCATCTCCACCGTAGATATATGGCCGTCAGCCGCCCCGGCGGGGAAACCGACGGTCCTGACTTTTCCCCGATGGCCGGGACAGCCGGTCTGGTCATCGATCGTCCACCGGCCGGCACACCGCAGGTCCTTCTCCCCGGCTTCGTCCGGACCGCCGGCATGCTCCGTCCCGGCGGCATCCTGCTCACCGTCCACACCCCCACCAGCGGTCCCACCGACCCACTCGCCGCCGGCATTACCACCGCCCGCGCCGCCGGCCTGCGCTATCTCCAACACATCGTCCTGCTCACCACCCCCATCACCGATGGCCACCTCCACCCGGCCGGCCCCCGCAGACCAGCCGGCGGTCTGCTCACCCCGGTGCACACCGACCTGGCGGTCTTCACCACCCCGGGAGGCGGCCGTGGCTGACCCGCACCGTCCGATTCCCCTGTCGGTCTGGGCGACCGCCCAGCAACACCCCCGCGTCCAGCGCATCGACCGTTACACCCCGGAATCGGTCGCCCATCCCGCGAAAATGCTGCCCGCGCTCGCCCGCCATATCATCGCCACGTTCACCGAACCGGGAGAGCTGATCCTCGACCCGATGTGCGGGATCGGGACCAGCTGCGTGGAAGCCGCGCATCTCGGCCGCCACGCCCTCGGCATCGAATACGAACCCCGCTGGGCGACGATCGCCCGCGCCAACGCCGCCCTCGCCACCCGCCAAAACGCGGACGGAACCATCCGCATCCTCACCGCCGACGCCCGCCGACTGCCCGCGATCGCACCCTCCGATATCGCCGGAAAGGTCGCGCTGGTTCTCACCTCCCCGCCCTATGGGAAAGCCACCCACGGGCAGGTCCAGGCCGACCGCACCCGCGGCGTCCACAAACGCGACTACCACTACGGCCACGGCACCGGAAACCTCGCCCGCCACGACCTGCACGGCCTACTCGCCGGATTCACCGACATCCTCACCGGCGCCGCCGCACTCCTGCACCTCGACGGCCTGATCGCTATCGCCGCCCGCCCGTACCGCCAGGACGGGGAACTCGTCGACCTCCCCGGTGCCATCCTCGACCTCGCCACGCACGCCGGCCTGCTCCGCGCCGACCGCGCCGTCGCGCTGCTCACGGGCCTACGCGGCACCCGCCTCGTCCCGAGGACCACGTTCTTCGCCCTGCACAACACCCGGACGGCCCGCGACGCCGGCACCCCGCTGCACGCCGTCGCCCACGAAGACGTCCTCCTCCTGCGCAGGCAGGACGGATCCGATCCCGATGGGAGGGCCACATGAATGGACTGCAACCTTCTCCCGCCGGCCGATCTGACACAGCCGCGACCTGCGGGAACACCAATCTGACCCGCTCCCGATCAGCCCCGTCTGACACTCCGCTGACGACCATCTGACGAAACGTGCACGTGCAACAAGCGTCAGATCCGGCAAGGGACGCACAGGCCGGCACCGACGGCCACAACCCGTCGGGCAGACACCCTGCCGCGCGACCTCGGAGCCGGAACCCAGATCCGGCCCTGACCCGAAACGTGCCCCGCAGCGGGTCGGGATCAACCTGCCCAACCGTGCCCATCCCCAGCAGCATGACATCTTTCCGCACCATCCCACAGGGGCGCCGGCAACGCCGTCCGGATCCGGGAACTCGCTTTTCCTTCGCAGGAGGACCCTCCGTGTCCCGTCATTCCTGGACCGCCGAACGCGTCATCGCGCTCGGCTCCACCACCACCCTAACCACAGCCGGGCAGATCCTCGGCATCGGCCGCACAAAAAGCTACACCCTTGCCCACGCCGGCACTTTCCCTGTTCCCGTTATCCGCATCGGAACCCGGTACACCGTTCCGGTCGCGCCGCTCCTCGCCCTACTCGGAATCGGAAAAGAAACCGGTGGTATCCGCTTGACGGAAAACGATGGGTCGAGCATCAATGAAAACCCAGCGGCACCAACCCGGCCGTCCCACCACACCAACCCGAGAAAGGAAACCGGCCATGGAGAAAGAGGGAACCACCTATAAAAGATGCAGCTGCCGTGACCCAAACGGCAGAGAACAGGGAAGGACCTGCCCGAAACTCCGCCGCACCGGCGGCGGATGGAACCCCACCCATGGCACTTGGTACTACGCTATCGACCTCCCCCACCACCCCGATGGAAGGCGCCGATACGCCCGCCGCGGCGGCTTTCCCAGCCAGCAAGCCGCCCAGGACCAGATCACCCACATCCAGGCTCTGCTCGCGATCACCGGAGAAGACGACGATGCCGGTCTGCGCCGTATCGCCGACCTCATCACCGCCGCGATCCGCGGGAAACAATCCCTGCCCGGTGTCGAGGACATCCGTCGGCGTTTTCACCGCAACGCCGACCTCAACCCCACGATGACCGTCGGGCAGTGGCTCGACCAATGGCTCGCCGGCCGCAAAACCATCCGCCGATCCACCCTGCTCGGCTACACCTCCTACGTGAATCACCATCTCAAACCCGCGATCGGGGACATCCGTCTCGACCGGCTCGCCGTCTCCCACCTCGACGCCATGTTCACCGCCATCGACGAGCGCACCAGCAGCATCCGTGCCGCCCGTGCCTCCACCGACCCCGACACCCGGCTGTCCGTCCGCGGGCAGCGGATCACCGGGAACGCCACCAAACAACGCATCCGCGCCGTCCTGCGTGCATCCCTGAACACCGCGATCAAACGCGGCCTCATCACGCACAACCCCGCCGCCCACGTCGAACTCGCTTCCGGGAAACGCCCCAAAGCACTCCTGTGGACCCCGCAGCGCGAAGCCCGCTGGCGCAAAACCGGGGAAATCCCCTCCGCGGTCATGGTCTGGACACCCGCCCACATCGGCGCGTTCCTCGACCGCGCCGCCACCCACCGCCTCTACCCACTGTTCCGACTCATCGCCTACCGCGGACTCCGCCGCGGCGAAGCCTGCGGCCTGCACTGGGCCGACATCGACTTCGACCACGCCACCATCGACATCCGCTGGCAGATCGCGCAACTCGGCTGGGCCACCGCAATGGACCGGCCGAAATCCGACGCCGGCGACCGCACCGTCCCCCTCGACACCGCAACCATCGGGCTACTCCACGCCTACCGGGCCTGGCAGGACAGCGAACGCACCGATTACGGAGACGGCTGGCCCGACACCGACCTCGTCTTCACCCAATCCGACGGCCAGCCCCTGCATCCCAGCCAGGTCAGCGACCTGTTCCACGACATCGCCAGCGCCCTCGAGCTGCCACCGATCACACTCCGGGACCTCCGCCACGGCGCCGCCACTCTCGCTCTGGCCGCCGGAGCCGACCTCAAAGCCGTTCAGGAACTCCTCGGTCACGCAACTATCACCCTCACCGCCGATACATACACACACCTCCTTCCTGATCTGGCCAGCGAAATCGCCGAGAACGTCGTCCGACTTATCCCTCGCCGACGCAAGCAGGACGACGATCCTGACGATCCTCCGGCCACTGGACTTGTGGCTGGGGGCCGGTAGGTTGACCGCGGTGGCGTCGGAAAGAGTGATCGCTCCGCGACTGCGCCTGATGGTAGTCGGGAGTCCGGTATCGGGCTGGTACATCCACGCTGGGCTTCTGACGGCGGACAGCACGATGGTTCCGGTGGAAGGTCCCTACGCCGGCAGGGACTATGCCGAGTTACGGCTCGCTCGTCTCGTACCCCGCGACATCATCGAAGCTCTCCTGATCTTGGCCGAGGCTGCGATGAGGTCCGGGCACGCCAGCCCGGTTCTCCGCATGTGAATCCACCTCCAAGACGGCGCGAAGGTCACTCCTTCGCGCCGTCTTGGAGGTTTACCGATCGGCGTGTGCTCCCAGAGCGAGTTTCGGCAGGCTCGTCACATCCTTGATCGCACTGTCTCCAGCCAGATATAGGACGCCTCGGGCGATGTGGCGATGCAGCTCCTCCGATGTCGTCTGCTGATCCCAGGGCAGTCCGTCGTCATGCAGGCGGGTGAGGAACAGCAGCCACCACAGTTCACTCAGATTGCCGGCGACGAGCCGCCAGGCGATATCGACCGCGGGTTCTCCCCGTGGGGGTAGTGCGGGGGGACGGGACGGTTCGGCGAGCGATCGGCACAGTGCCCAGCGGCACAGGACGTTGCGGTGCTTAACCCCGGTGCGTCGGACGAGCGTCATCAGGGCGTCGCGGATGTCAGAGCCGAAGCGGATGGCCTCCGGCGGATCGGGACGGTTCGCGGCTGTCACGCGTAGCTCCCCACCGCGGCGCGGCTAGCGCGCCGGTCGTGAGTGGCTGCCATGTCTACCGCTGGGGGCAGCGGGAGTGGTCCCTCGCGGACGACGGTGCCGCGTGGGGTGGTTGCGAGGTGCAGGGTATGGCTGATGAAGGTGTCGGCCCGTTGCAGGGTGTCTTCCCCGACCTCGGTGTCGGTTGCGAGCACGATGACCTGGTGGGCGGCGTTAGGAAGGTACCGCTCGGCGAATCGTGCGCGGTGGGGACCGTCGAGACGGCCCAGCGGCGTGTCGATGATGACCGGAAGCGGGCGGCCAGCAGCCCGCGCGAGCCCCCACAGCAGAGCGACACCGAACAACTGGCGCTCGCCGGCGGACAGGCTAGTCGTCTCGACAGCGCGGCCGTCGGCTCCCACCAGAGTCAGTGCATAAGTAGCCGGATCGATACGGACGTCCGCGATGAGATCCGGCTTGTGGAAGAGGGTTCGGCACGCCTCCAGAACCCGGGCCTGGATGCGGCTTGCGTGACGTTCCGTTGCGGCGAGGCGGAGGTGGGCGAGAGTGTCCCGTGCACGGGCGGTGTGTTCGAGGAAGCGCTGGGCGTCCTCTTCTGCGAGTTGGGCTTGGCCGATTTGCTCGAGGAGGCTGTGGCGTCGGGTCTCGGCACGTCCGCGGGCACGAACCGACGATGCGACAGCAGCCTCCGCGTTCTTGACCGCTCTCGCCGCTACACTGACCACTTCCGCTGCCTTCGCACGGGAGGCGTCAAGGTCCTCGATGACGTCTCCGTGTGGGACGGTGTCGAGATCACGTTTGGCAAGGCCCTCTTGCACCACCGCCTGTTCGTGCTCGTCGAGGAGACGCGTGAGCACCATGCGGGCTGCCGCAAGACCGCTGTCGAGGAGCTGGTCGAGTGTGGCCAGCGCATCCGGTGACATGCCGAGCCAGGAAGGCGCCGATACTGTGCTGCGCCGGTCGCGGTCCTCGCCCATCCATTGCGCGACAGTCTCGATCGCCGGCGGGGGAAACTCGCCTGAAGAGGCCAGCTCGCGCAGGACATCGAGCAGCTGGGCATCGCGGCTGGCGAGGATCTGCGCGAGGAGCTGGTTGTCCGCCTGTTCCTGTTCGCCGTGGGCTTGCCGGGCGAGACGTGCCAGAAGGTCCGGTACGAGCAGGA
The DNA here is from genome assembly GCF_900634765.1 of Candidatus Protofrankia californiensis. Classification (NCBI taxonomy): domain Bacteria; kingdom Bacillati; phylum Actinomycetota; class Actinomycetes; order Frankiales; family Frankiaceae; genus Protofrankia; species Candidatus Protofrankia californiensis. Next base: position 6,745 of record NZ_CAAAFT010000010.1, read on the forward strand.
AGGGAGCGGACTCGCCGACGGCATCGACGAGGCGTGCCCGTACTACCGCCACTGCTTCCTGCGCCGCCTGTGCACGTCTTTCAAGCGTGAGGCGGTCCCGGTACGCCCGCCCGCCTTCGCGGACGAGCTGCTCCTCAATGTATGCGAGCTGTTTGTGCGCGGCGGTCAGGTCGGCCTGCGCGTCCTCGTATGCATGCCGGGCCTCTGCCACTTCCCGCTCGAGCTGGGTGATGTGCTGCTCGGCGGCAGTGAGCTGCACGGTGGTCTCGTCGCTGGCCGCCTCCGTGCGCCTGCGGCGTTCGAGGAGGTCGAGGTCGCTGACGAGACGATCGACGAGATCGAGGCCGAGAAGCCCACCAATGGCGGTTTGGAGAAGCTCCCGGCTGGCGGCAAGGTCGGCGAACGCCTCGATCTGTTCACCGTCGAAGAAGAACAGCCCGGCAATACCGCGGGGGACGAGCGTCTCCACGTGCTCGGTCCAGGCTTCCGCGAGCCCGGGATCATCCTGCCCGTCGACGCTGACCCGTAGCTCGTCACGGACGCGTCCGCCTCCATGCCGCCACCGGCGCCTAATTCGGTAGGCGCGTTCGACGCCGTCGATGTGGGCACGGAGCGCGAGCTCCACCGCGGCCCCCCGGCCGGGGTCCGCCGCGTGGTGAATGGCTCGGGCGAGGTAGGTGTCATAGGCGAGCCCTCGGCGGCTAGTCGGAGGCGCCAAGGGACCGTAGAGGGCGAGCTGCACCGCCTCGAGCAGCGTCGTCTTGCCGCTGCCATTGAGCGCGCCGATGACCACCACGGGACGGTTACCGTGCAGGCTCAGAGGCACGACCTGCCTGCCTGCGAAGGCACCATAGTCCTGCAGGACGACCTCGTCGAAGATCACAGCTGTCCTTCGTCGATACTGAGTTGATCCACCCGATCCACGTCGGTGACCTGTCGGGCGTTGTCCTGTGCCTCGCGACGACGCTGCGCCCGTGCTACCGCGTCAGCCTCGTCGGCGTAGAAGCCACGAGCGAGCGCCTTCTCCAACGCCCCATAGACACCCGTCCGGCGGACCATGTGCCGGTAGCGGCGTTCCACGTCGAGAAGTTCACGGACGGTCTCGAAGTGCAGCCGGTCCTCGCCGCAGATCTCGGCAAGAAGATCGAGTTCGACCTTGCCCAGTGGAAGCCGCTCCCCAAGATCACGGCCCGGGTAGCCCCGACCGGTCACCTCCTCATAAATGTCGGGTAGCCGGTCTTCGAACTCGTGTTTCTCCACAACCCACAGCCGGCGGATCTCCTCCAGTTCAGCGAGGGTCACGAGTTCGATGTTCCGAACCGTGTCGGGACCATGAGCACGCACGTACTCCTGGGCCGCGAGGAGTTTCCGCAGCCAGTTCTCCCGGGCTGCCTGCATGTAGGGGCCGGGGATCGGCTGGTCGTGAAAGAGTTGGACCGTCCCATTCATGCGACGAAAGTCACGCAGGCTCCTGTCGTCGGAGACGTCGAGTTCGTCACGTAGCTCAAGAAGCGGGAGCATCCACTCCTTCTCACTGTCGTTGAGGATCATCGCGGTCATCGACTTGTCTTTGTCGACGAGCGTGCACGTCCAGCACCCGAAGCGGCTGTCGCCGCACGACGGCGTACTGCTATCGACGACGAGGGGGCATTCACCGTCCGCAGACGCGCCCTGGTACAGGGTGAGTAGGTCCCGGTTGGAATAGCCCCACGGATTGTCGACCTGCATGAGAAAGGTCCAGATGTCATCGCTGGTCCAGTCCTCAACCGGTGTATAGACGAGCGAGTTCGGGAGCTTGCTGTTGGGGGAAAGACGGTCTCGGACACGGCCCTGTTCAAGAGCGGTCATGACCCGGGCGCGGGTCGCAGACTCGGCCTTACGGGTGCCCAGTACGAGGATCGCTTCACCGTGCCGACGTACCACGTTCCGGATAAACTGGTTGCTCGGCTTTATCTTCAACCGTTCGGTGCACCAGCGAAACTTAGGCCGCGGCGCCGGGTAGCCACGGCCGATGAGGTTCACCCAGAACGTGTCCTCTACCGCCGGGGTGAGGCGGTGCGGCTGGATCGGAAGCCCACATCGTTCCGCGGCGGACCGAAGAACGTCGAGGCTTTGCTCGACCCACGCCGCGACGATCGGGTTCTCCACAAGGGTATCAGTGGTGATGACGTGGACCGGCTTCGTCCGCTGTGCCTCGGGCATGCGCGCAAGGGCGAGCCAGACGAGCTCCAGGACCGCCGTGCTGTCCTTGCCTCCCGAGTAGCCGACGACCCAGGGCACGTCGTCTTCGCGGTAGAGGCGAGCGATTTCATCAAGTAGCCCGTCGACTACCACTCTCATACCTTGATCGGCGAACGCAGACCGTCGGGATATCGTGACCGCCGTGGTGCGCCGAGGCTTTTCTGAAGCTGGGCGAGCTACAGGGCCGTGCGTGGTCATGCCGTCCCCTTCCGTTGCTCGGACCGTGCTTCGGTGAGTTTTTGTTCGGCCTGTTCCTCGTCAGGCGGAAGCGCCAGACCCAGATGTCGTCGTATCGCTGCTGTGGTCAACAGCAAGTTGGTGCGCGCCTTCGATACAGAACCTCCAACAAGTGCTCGCCCTTCCCAAAGCGGATTGGACCGCGACCAGTCTACCGTTGCCAATGCGGACAACGTGTCGCGCCATGCCACCGGATCGCGTGTTTCGCGAATTATAGTATTGCCGATGCGTCCGAACGCGGCAAGGGCGATACCGTGGCTGTGGATAAACTGCGCGCGCAGGTCGCTGGAGCGGAAACGCTGTTCCCGCACCTGCGCCCATCCTGACATCAGCGAGCCAATGACAGCCCAGTAGTCAAAAGCAATCGCACGACGCTGATCGTGATTGAGGTCGTCGAGACCATGCAGGAGAGTCCTGGTGGCGCCGTAAAGGGCCGACAGCGTGAACAGCTTTCCTGACGCCTTCGGCAGGCTCGATGACTCCATGTCAACGAAACCTCGGAATATAGGATGTTCGAGCGCTAGCAGCCGGGCCAGCTGGCCGTCGGCGTCGCGACGGTCGTAGAGGACGCCGAGGGACGTCGAGGGACGGACGGCATGTCGGTTCAGGTCGGCGAACATCTGCTGGCAGCGCTCAAGTCCCGCGTCGAGAAAGAAGACGACGCCGATCGTCTCGTCCGCGAGACGAGGAGCTTGCCGGATCGCTTCGCAGATCGCCGCCCGCCGATGCTGACCGTCGTTGATGACGAACCGAGCGTTCATGGCAACGTGCAGGGTACCCAGAGGAGACGTTCGAAGATCCGTTCCTGGCAGTGAGGAGAAGTAAGCCGCCCCGTCGATACTGACCGTCAGTGCGGAAAACACGTAGCTGGTCGGGTTGTCGACCATGTAGCGGACCAGTTCGGGAAGGCGACCCTTGTTGAGCGCCCGCTGCGCCCGAAGGTCCGCTTGCAGCTCCTCGCTGTCATAGACGAAGAGCTTGGCGACGACCCTCAGCGGACACGTGGACACGAAAAACACGCGCCCTGCCTGCACCCCTCGTACAGCCGGGAAGGCGTACTCAAGGTCCGGCCCCTGCCACACATCGGCTGCCGCGACGTCTCGACGAGGGGCCCTGCGGGGATCGGTAGTGTCCGTACCAGCAGCAGGGCCGCTCGGCGTCACGGCTAGATCCAAACGGGCGGGCTTGGCGGGCTCCCGCCTCGCCTGCGGGGCTGGGGTTGGCGGCGAGGTCACCCGCGCACGCTCCTCCCACGTCCCGCAGCCGCCCCTGGGATGGCAGGGCGGCCGTCACCATCGATCAGGCTTACGTCAAAATACACACGTAAAACGGCATCGAGCCAACCTCGACCCCGTTGGGCAAAGCGTGTCACGCCGGTGGACGGGATCGAGCCTGCCCGGTCGCGAGATCGTGCCGTTCGAGGAAGGGACGCCTGTGATTGCCTACTACGACTGCAGCGCCACCACGCCGGTGGACGAGCGGGTCGCGGCCGAGGTGCTTCGACTCATGACCGCCGAGTACGGCAACGCCGGTAGCCGCACTCACAGCTACGGGCGGGACGCCCTCGACACCGTCACCCGAGCTCGCCGGCAGGTCGCGGATGTCGTTGCCGCCAGCCCCGACGAGATCACCTTTACCTCCGGTGCCACCGAGGCAAACAACCTCGCTCTTCTCGGATTCGAGCCGGAAGGCGAGCGCTCCAACCGTCGCCACATCATCAGCACGACGATCGAACACAAAGCGATTTTGGAGCCCCTAGCGAGACTCCGTGACCGAGGCTTCGACGTCGACCTAGTGCCCGTCAACAGCAACGGCCGCATCAACGCCGACGATGTCGCTCAGCGCCTGCGCGCCGACACGCTGCTTGTGTCCGTCATGCATGCTAACAACGAGACTGGAGTGCTCCAACCAATCGATGAGGTGGCCGCTGCCATGGCCGGCCATCCGGCATGGCTCCACGTCGACGCCGCCCAGAGCTTCGGCAAGGAGCTGGAGGCGCTCCGAGACCCTCGCATCGACCTCATCAGCGTCAGCGGGCACAAGATCTTCGGGCCGAAGGGGGTCGGCGCGCTCATTGCTCGTCGGCGGGGCTACCGGCGGCCCCCGATCACCCCCCTGCTCGTCGGCGGCGGTCAGGAACGGGGCCTGCGACCCGGTACCCTGCCGGTTCCCCTGATCGCCGGTCTCGGTCTCGCTGCCGACCTCGCTGTCCGCGAGCACGACACCCGCCGCAAGGAATGCCTACGGCTACGCACCCAGGTCCTCGACGGCCTAGAACCCCTCAACCTGTCAATCAACGGGGATACGACGACGGCCCTTCCTCACGTGCTGAATGTCAGCCTTCCCGGGGCCGACGCCGAGGCTGTCATGGTCGCCTGGCGCGAACTCGTGGCCGTCTCCAACGGCTCCGCGTGCACGTCGGCGAGCTACAAACCCAGCCACGTGCTGACCGCGATGGGCCTGCGAGAGGACCGCGTACGGAGAGCCCTTCGGATCTCCTGGTCCCATCTGTCGCCTGCAGTGGACTGGGCCGAAGCCGTCGCCCGCGTCCGCGGCCTGGCCGCGCCAATCCAGTAGCGTCTCCCGGCCTGACGATGACGACCCGCAACGGTGCGCCGACTATCCGACGCGAACGCACCGCCATGGCCCGCACAGGTCTCTCGGTCCCGGCCCGACAGGCGCTGGCAGACAAGATCCTCGACGGGCGGACCGTTCTGGACTATGGCTGCGGCAAGGGCGGCGACATGCGCCGCCTCGCCGCCGCCGACATCACCATCAGCGGTTGGGACCCCCACTACAAACCTCATCCTCTGCCGAGCCCCGCGGACGTCGTTCTCCTCACCTACGTCCTCAACGTCATCGAGGACCCGGCCGAACGAGCCCACACCCTTGTCACTGCCTGGCAGCTCGCCCGCGAGTGCCTCGTCGTCGCCGTACGCACCCATCACGATGCCCGCCGACTCCACGGCACTGCACACCGCGACGGACTCCTGACCTCCCGTGGAACGTTCCAGGTGCTCTCGCACCCCGAAACCTTCGCTACCTGGGCGCAGCAGGTCGTCCCAGTACGCGCGGTGACAGCCCGTCCCGGCCAGCTCTACCTCTTCCGAACGCACGAGGCACGTGCCCGCTACCTTGCCCACAGATACTCCACCGGCCCCGATCTCATTGCCGGGAGCGACACCCTCGCCGATCTGGCTTCATGGCTGCGCCACCATGGACGCCCTCCCAAAGAAGACGAGGCGCACGACCTGTACGCGCATGCTGAGCAGCGCTTCGGGACCCTCACCCGCGCAACGAAAGCGGCCAGCGAACTCCTCGCCCCCGAGGAACTCGACGGCGCACGCAGGCGCCGCAAGACTGACCTCCTCGTTGTCCTGGCCATGGACGCCTTCCACGGCCGCTCCCGGCTGAGCGATCTTCCTCCCACGCTCCAGCACGATGCCCGCTTCCACTTCGGCACCTACCACGAAGCGAGCCGCAGAGCCGACCAGCTCCTCGCCGCTCTCTCCCAGCCCGCGTTCATACGGCGGGCGACACACGCCAGCCGTATCGGGAAGCTCACACCGACGGCACTCTACGTACACACCGACTGCGAACCCTCTCTCAGCGCCGCGCTCCGCGTCTATATCGCCTGCGCCGAACTCGTCGCTGGTCGCCCACCCCTGGCCAACATCCTCAAGCTCCACCACGACCGACCAGCGGTGTCCTTCCTCGAGTACCCCGAGTTCGACGCAGAAGGCCATCCACGCCTCGCGACATCGACGCTGGTAAATCTTGCGCAAACGAAAGTGGAGACTCGCGACTACACGGCCTCCGCCAACCGCCCGATTCTCCATCGGAAAGAAGAATTTCTGCCCTCCCGGCACCCGCGCCGCGACCTCTACGCACGACTGACCAAACGTGAAGTAGCGGCCGGGCTCTACACGGAACCGCACCTTATCGGGACTGAGCAAGGATGGACAAATGTTCTCGAGGCCGCAGGATTGCACCTTAAGGGACACCGCATCGTGAGGGATTAAAGGCTCGTATCCCGATGGACGGCGGTCGGACCCGCGCTCGATGTAACTTTGGCTGAGCCACCTCGGAGAAAGCCTGGATCAACATGGCTTACGGCGCCCGTCCTGTTGACGATGCATGCAGTATCAGCCCACAAGCAGGGGAGTCTTATAACTCTACGTAGTCCCTTAAGTGCACACAGCTCCACGCAAGACTTCACAGGGGCCCAAACGATTCGTGAGAGCGGCCCACCACCTCAATTGGAGATCAACTATCCGCCACCTAACGTTACTTCACGGGACTCCCGAAAGTTCACCGTCGCAGCTGTGGCAGACTGTGTGTAATCTGGCATCCAGAGATACTGGAGCCTCGGTCGCACAATGAATTGCGTGGGACTGTTTCAAGATCGGTGTTTCCGTCCCGACACGCCGGGCCCAGGT
>NZ_CAAAFT010000011.1:0-7299 GCF_900634765.1 Candidatus Protofrankia californiensis
GTCGAGAAAGCCCAGAGCCCCGCGCCGTGTGATCGGCTGCGGGGCTCTGACCTGCCTCAACCAGCGTGCGCTCGGAGGGACTCGAACCCCCAACCTCTTGATCCGTAGTTAGATCTGGATCTTCCGCTGATGTCCGTGGACGTCCGCCCTGCCGACTGATCTGGTGCGCTCTGTCCACGGGCATCCGCCAGCGTCCACCTCCGTCCGCCGCCTTGGCTGTCAACTTGGCTGTCAGGATCCCGCGTGTCAATGTGAGGGCTCAGGACATCCTTGACGGTTCGTCCTCAGCGCATGCTTGACGGCGATCCTCCGTCCGTGATCTTGTTCTGCCGGTTGTTGGTGGCGGAATGGGCGGTTTTGTGGATCAGCAGGCGACGGTCGAGTACCGGTACCGGGCGGTGTGCGAGGTGTTGGGTGGCTCGCCGATCGGTGAGGTCGCAGTCCGGTATGGCACGTCGCGGCAGTCGCTGGACACGTGGCGGCGGCGGTTCACGGCCGAGGGGAAGGCGGGGCTGGGGGACCGTTCCCGGCGTCCGCGCACGAGCCCGACGAAACTGGGTGCTGAGGTGGAGGCGTTGATCTGCCAGCTGCGTCGTGAGCATCCGCGGTGGGGAGCGCGCCGGATTTGCCACGAGCTGGCAGGCCGCGACCTCGCGACGGCGCCGTCGCGGGCGACGGTGCATCGGGTGCTGACCCGCAACGGGATGATCGACCCGCAGGCCCAGGAGCACAAACGGAAGTACAAGCGGTGGCAGCGCGAGACGCCGATGCATCTGTGGCAGCTCGACATCGTCGGTGGCGTGCCGCTGGCCGAGGGCCGCGAGTGCAAGCTGCTGACCGGGATCGACGACCATTCCCGGTTCGTCGTGATCGCCGCCGTGCTCGTCACTCCGTCCGCGCGGGAAGTCGCCGAGGCGTTCACCGCGGCGATGCGCCGCTACGGTGTGCCCTCGGAGGTGTTGACCGACAACGGCGGGCAGTTCACCGGCCGCCACCTCAAGCCGATGCCGGTCCAGGTGTTGTTCGAGAAGGTCTGCCACGACAACGGCATCAAACAGCGCCTGACCAAGCCGCGGTCACCGACCACGACCGGGAAGATCGAGCGGTTCCATAAGACGCTACGCGCCGAGTTCCTCGACCACGTCGCCCCGTTCGCTTCGATCACCGTCGCCCAGGACGCCATCGACGCCTGGATCACCAGCTATAACCAGCAGCGCCCGCACCAGGCGTTGGACATGGCGGTTCCCGCCAGCCTGTTCCGCCCCAACGGGCCGACCCGCCTCGACACGGTCTCCTCCACGCCCGTCCCAGAGCCGGTCGAGCTCGCACCGTCCTCGCTGGTGATCGGGGTAATCGAACCGCCGGCCGGTCCGATCAGCGACGGCGCCGCCGTCGAGTTCGAGGTCCGGATTCCTCCCGCGGGCAACATTACGATCCGCTCAGAGCGCCAGTTCGTCTCGCTGCACCACAGCATGGCCGGTCGCACCGTCACCGTCTGGGCCGACCTGCGCAGCATCCACCTCAGCTGCGACGGCCATGTGATCCGCACCGTCGCTTCCCGGCTGCTGCCCGAGGACCTGCGCTACCTGGCCATGCGCGGCGCGAGACCCGCCGGGCCAGCACCCGAACGGCCGGCACTGCGCCGCGCCAACGGCACCGCGGTCCTCGAGCCCGGGCAGGCCGTCGAGATCGACCGCGCCGTCAACAAAGACGGCCTGGTCGCGATCGGCGGAACCCAGCACCTCGTCGGGTTCACCTGGGCCGGACGCCGCGTCACCCTGCGCCTGGACGGCCACCTCCTGCACGCCATCGCAGACAACACCCTGATCGGCACCTGGCCCTGCCCGATTACCACCGACACAATCGGCCGGCTTCGCGGCGCCCGGACACCAGCTACCCCGCTACCACCGCCCCCACTACCGGCCGGGTCCCTTCGCGCGCAACGCAAAGTCCACGCCAGCGGACGCATCATGGTCGCCGGCCAGAACATCAAACTCGGCCTTGCCCACCGCGGGAAGATCGTCACCGTCGTCATCGAGGACACCCACCTACGCATCCTCCACGGCGAGGAAGAGATCGCCGTCCGCCCGCGCCGAAGCACCGCCCCGATCACCCGGTTCCACGTCACCGGCGCCGGCGCCAACCCAGCCGAGCGTCAAGCATCTCCTGACGACAAAACGTCAAGCATCTTCTGAGCCCATACAGCGACACCCGCGTGCTTGCTACCTGTGGAGTGAATGATCTTCTATGTCGTCGCCCGTCAAGGGGTCGTGATCGGCCGTCTCGGCGATGTCGTCGCGCTCTTCGCAGTGCCATAGTTTAGCGGGAGCTATACTTGTCGGATGGATGGGCGGCAATGGGACGTCTACCTCGTCAACGAGGTTCGCGACTGGATCGACGGTCTGGACGCTGCTACGCACGCGCGGGTTGTTCAGGCGATCGACCTGCTCGCGGAGGCCGGCCCTGGGCTGGGGAGACCGCTGGTCGACACGATCAGCGGTTCGTCACTGCCGAACCTGAAGGAGCTCAGACCGGGTACGGTGCGGATCTTGTTCTGCTTCGATCCATGGCGTTCGAGCATCCTGCTTGTCGCCGGAGATAAGGCCGGGCAGTGGAACGTCTGGTACGCCGAGGCGATCCCACTGGCGGAACAGCGCTACAAGACCTATCTGGTGGAACGTGCCCAGGAGGAGGGTGATCGGCGATGAGTGGTTACGTACGGTGGTCCGATATCCGCGTCGAGCAGGTCGCCCGGGCTGGGGGGGAGGATGCGGTTGCCGCTGGCAAGCAGGAGCTTCTTGCGGTAGCGGTGGGTCACCGGCTTGCCGAGGTACGTCGTGCGCGGGGACTGACCCAGCAGCAGGTGGCTGAGCGGATGGGTGTGACCAAGGGCCGGATCTCACAGATCGAGCAGGGCTCGGTCTTCGGGCAAGACGTGGTTGCCAGATACGCCGCTGCTCTCGGTGGGCGGCTGCACCAGGCAATCTACTTCGACGATGGGGACATCGCCGCGATCGCTTGAACCGCTCCGTCGCCGCAATGCAGCCGACGGCACGGCCTGCGAGGTACGTTGCTGCACCTGCTGCTCCAATAGGACGGAAAGAGCCCCGTACCGGTGATCGGTTACGGGGCTCTGACCTGTCTCAACCTGACGTGCGCTCGGAGGGACTCGAACCCCCAACCTCTTGATCCGTAGCCCTCGGCACCCGGTCCACGGACGTCCGCCAGCATCCGCCGGTGCAGGTCACCGCGTCGGCGACGTCTACCGCCGTCCACCGAGCTCCGTCCCCGTTGTAGTACAACTGCCGTACGGCCGGGCACCGGACGGCGGTTACGGAGTGTCGAGCCCGGGCCTTCGTGCCGATCCGCAGTCTGCTCCGGAGCATCTATCGGTTTCCGGGAGCCGCACGCCGCCAGCACCCCTGTTCGGCGGACGTCCCAGCAGTATAGAATTTGTTTTTCAACGCAAGAGGCGGAGGATGTGGCTCTCCATAAGTTGCCCGAAGGGCGAAGCGTAATAGACGGCCTTTCTGCACTTGGAAATTCTCTGGGGTACACCGTGAAAGCGGAGCACCCAATTGACAGCGATGGCGCGGCGGTCGATGTTGCTTGGTTTGCAGCAGACTATTCAGACGTTGCATTGATGATCTTTGAAGTTGAATCAAGCGCAAGCGCGGGGATGGCGAATAACGTACTAAAAGTGTTGGGTCAGGACGTCGACGAGCTGCCAAAGCCTCTGTTCTTCTTCCATCTCCTCCTTGGTGGAGGTGATGATAACAAGAGAATTGATCGCCTTCGCCGGAACTGGGGGACTTACAACTACCGTGTCTACCGCCTGAACACCCCTGGATCATCTGACGACCTGGTCGCCGACGTACTTGCACAGCATCGACGGATAAGGAGGAATTTGTCCGTCGGCGCGATTCGCGAAGCATTGAGCCGCAAACCGTGGGCTAGGGTTAGTCTGCCGGATATCTTTGCCAGAGTCGAGCGCCTTGAGTTCAGGTGCAACTATCTGCGTGAGTATGCAACGCTCGCCCTGCGGGAGGCGGAATTGCGATCTATCTACCTTAATAGGCTGACAAAAATTGAATCTGCGGGTACATTCGAAGATGAAGGCTACGGCACCTTCGTCGGTGACGCGGTCTCGGGATTAATGGAAATCTGCCTCCGCGTGGCCGCCGGAGAGGTCGGAGATGAGCAAGGAGCGGCCATGCTGGAAAGGTGGCAGGAGAGTTCGCGCCTATCGCTGCGGACTCTCGGCCCATATATGGATCTTTCTCGTGATTATGATCAATTGATGCTCGGGGCTATTCCCCTCGTCTATGCGATAGCCGGTCTCGTTGCAGCTGACTCTCCACGTTCACTGGAATGGTTGATAGGGGACCTGAAGTCCATAATGTGCGGTGAGCAAGACCACGGCGTCCACTGGGAATACCTCGTTCCCACGGCGCTCTGGTTGGCGCACTTGGCGGCGGCAGCGCTCGCGCGGCACCAAGAATCGTGGGAGCCCTTGACCCGTACATCGATGTCGGCATTTGACGAGGCCCGTCGAATTATCAACTCCCAGGGCGGTGTGCCTGTCGACGTGTTCAACGCTCCGCCGTCGTACGTCTACCTCGAAGAGCCCGATACTTGGCTCGAACGGCTTGCCGGGAGGCGAAGTAAAATAGACACTCTCGATGCTCTTTTGAACCGCTGTCGGAAGCCAGTAAAACTCGAGAGAATAAATAATCGGATCTTGGTAGTTCCGTCGACCGACGATTTTTCCCTTGCGCTAACATGCTTACTGACAGACGATTGGCTAGACTGGGATACAGAAAGCATTACTTCCCGACTCCACGGGGTGTCGCGAGAGCGAACTTAGCGGCCGCCACCGCTGCCGGACGACTGCGTCCCAGCAGGTTGTCGCGTCTTGGTCGAGATGAACAAAATCGTTTCCAGGCCATTATCGGCGAGTGGTCTATTCGGTTGTGGTGTCATTCGACGGCAATCTGATCCGGACCGCGGACGCTGCAGCACCGAGGAGCGGAAGCAGCGCGGCAGCATCGTCCTTGGTCAGCGCTCCAAGTGGCGGTTACGTAGCGTTGCGGGCGGAGCCGACCGGCGGATTATGAGATCATCGGCCGAGTGTCCGTGGACGTTCACAGACGTCCGTCGGTGCAGGTCATGGGCGTTTCAGATTCCGTGGACACCCATACTCGTCCACGGTGGTTCGCCGGCCTGGCTGCCATCTTGGCTGCCGCACCGGCGCACGCCGCCCTCCGCCTGCCGTCGCCGAACTTGATAAGCGGCTTGCTGCTCCGTTAATGCTTCCTACGCTACGTCGCCACGTCCGGCCAGGCCTCGAGATAGGCGGCCAGCGTCCGCACAACTCCGCTGGCGCGGCTAGACGAAAATATTACGGATCGACGACGGGTGACTCAGCATGTGAAACTGTTAGCAATTCCGAAGATTGAGGTTTTACCTACAGATGCGGCCTATTGCTCGAACGCGAATAGCATCGAACTTACAAGACTACGCAGGTCGGAACGTCCTTCGCTAGGAAGTGGGATGTCACGGCACCTTAGGACACATTCTCTCGCGGCGCTCAAATTTCCGACTCGAAGGTGTATGTGCGCCAACATAATAAGATCTTCTGCAATCTCCCAGTGGTTTTCTCCGTATTGCCGTGTATCAATTTCGAGGCATTTTTTCGCTGCGTCGACCGCTTCGGAGAACTGACCGACTTCAGTATATCCTCGTGCAAGGTGAAAATATGCGGGCGCCAAGTCAACGGGTGACTGCGCCCCCGCTTCGATACGGGAAATACCTGCCGTAAGATCCCGAATTGCATGCGCGTGTTGACCTCGGACAAGTTCCAGGCGACCGCGCGTTGTGAGAATTTGGCCGTAATAGATGTGCTTTTCTCCGAGCAGGGAACGCGCCAGTTCAGCCGCTCGTCCGCAGGTCTCCTCCGATGCATCAAGCAGCCCAGCCTCGATCTCAAGATTCGCCAGGTGATCCACTGAGAGTAGGAGGTCTAGATCGATTCCGATGTTTCGATCTTCAAGGCGCCCGATCAGAAGCTTTTGAGTTCTAATTGCCCCGGTCAGGTCGCCGATCTCACGCTCTAAACTACCTTCTTCTCGAAGTATACTTACCTCATCAAAGTCGCTGGCTCCGGCTTCGCCAGCTAGCGACCGAGCGTCTCTCATCAGCTTTAGGGCGGAGCGAGACTTTCCGGTCAGCCGCAGTACCCAAGCCCTCAGCACCAGAACTTCAATGCGCTCAATATCAGCCAGCGGTTCTCTAGAGCCTGCAACGTAAGAATCAAGCTCCGCCAGGGTCGCCTCAGCTGCGATAGGATCACGCGCTCTCAGCTGCGCACTTGCTAGAATCCGGTAAAAGAAGTGCATCGACTCGTGGTTATAGGCTCGCCGAGTGCGATCAATAATCTCACGCATTTGCCGAGCTGCTTCCTGCGGTTCACCGACCGAGACAAGAACCATTACGTGCATTACTCGAGCCTGTACATACATTCCGCGATAGTCAGCTGAGATGGGAGCCAAACGATCGGCAAGCGTTACGGCTATATTTGAATTTAGTAGTGCACGGTCATGAAAACCAAGCTGACTTAGGCGGCGCCCCAATACTGAATATATTGCCGAGAAGGCAGGAGAATCATAATTAAGCAGATTTGCTCGATCGGCGATGGATTGCAGGTGCGCGAGCACGGGGTCTACAGAACTCGGATCCGCGTGCCAACGCATCAACTTTGGCATTACTAGACCCATTGCTGCGAGAGGATAAAACTCCGCGTCCCAAGATTTTTGCTGGTCGCGGATGACTCGGGCGACCAGTGAGTGTATTACAAATCCATGCTGTTCTCGTCGGACGAGAGAGTATCGGTGAAGTACACGAACCGCACTGTCTCTGTCGATCGGATCCCTGAACTTGTCGTGCAATGCGAATGAGGCCGCGCTAAGTTTCGCCCGCTTATGTTTTGCGCGGCGCGAGTCTTGTTGACCTCTGCGACAGTGTAGAATCGGAAATATAGTTCGCGGTTCGTCAAAAATTTCCTCAGGAACGGGGGCGTCACCAAATTGCGCGAGGAGTGCGAGCAAATCATTCGCTAGGCGGTCGGTGGCGCGCACCTTGCCCAGCGATAGATTGAGGACCTTCAGGAGAGATTCGCCGTGGTTGGAGTCTTTTCCGAGATCAAGAGTTGGCAGCGGTGCCTTCGCAAGTCGGTGAAGATAGTCATCAGCGGTTAACCCTTCGCACGCCATATAGTGGCTCTACGCAGCTGAGCTGCGG
>NZ_CAAAFT010000012.1:0-4122 GCF_900634765.1 Candidatus Protofrankia californiensis
TCGGCCAGAGCATGCTTGACCGTCTTGCGGAGGAGAACCCCTTCCCGAACGTGTTACCAACCGTGAAGATAGAATCGACACCGGACTATGCCGCGCTCGCCTACGCGGTGAAGGACACCGTTGAAAGGTTCACCGAGGCGGTGGAAAAGCAAGGTGCCTGGCGCCATCTTTACGACCAGAACGGCAAACCTGCCCACGAGACACGCCACCAAGGACTGTTTAAGCTATTTTCCCAGCTTACTTTCGGCGCATTGCGAATATCCGTTCACCCAAATGCCGATCATGGAGTCGGGGCGACGGATCTGACGCTCGACCTCGGCGAAGCGGCTCATATTTTAGAGTTCAAGAAGGATACGAGTACCGCAAAGATCCTGCACGGTCTTCAGGTTCAGCTCCCTCGCTACATGGATGCGGCGAGCACCATCTTTGGCAGCTATGTGGTCATGTGTCACGAGAGGGACAGCCGCGAGGTTGCAGAAACGATCAGAAGCGCTGTCGTGCCGAACCACGTGATCGACACATATGTCGTCGACTGTAGGCGCCAGACCTCGGCCTCCAAGTTTCAGGGATGATCCGGCGTCGACGGGACGGGGGTTCGGGTGCCTCTAGGCGGCGTACGAGGTCGGCGGCGGGTATCGGTGCCCCCTGTTGTCCTCATGACTGCCGACGATGAAGGGCGCATCAAGGGGGTGAGTGACCTTCAGCCTCGCGCGCGCCAGAACGTCATTCTCGAACTTGGTTACGTAACCGCGAAACTCGGCCGGAGGAACGTTGCTGTCCTGTATGAGGATGGTGTTGTGTGGGCGTCCACAGGACACGTGTTCACGATCTCAGGCACACGTCGGCCACGCTCCTTTTCCGCGCCGGGTGGATCTCCACGAGATCCGGGCGTTGCTCCGGCATACCCGGATCGCTACCACGGCGGACATCTACATCGACGTCCTGGAAGACGTCCGGCGCAGGACGGCGGCGAGCATGGACACCATCCTTGGCCGGCTGGCCCTACCAACTCGGCCGGATGCCACGGAACGTGACGATGGCGAGGGTGACTCCGAGATGTCCGGGAGCTGATCGTTTCCAACTGCAGTACAAACTGCAGTACTGGAGATCAGAAAAGCCCAGAGCCCCGCGCCGTGTGATCGACTGCGGGGCTCTGACCTGCCTCAACCAGCGTGCGCTCGGAGGGACTCGAACCCCCAACCTCTTGATCCGTAGTCAGATCTGGATCTTCCGTTGGCGTCCGTGGACGTCCACCCCGTCTGCCGACCTCGTGTGCTCTGTCCGCTGGCGTCCGCCTGCGTCCACTCTCGTCCGCCGGCTTGGCTGTCACTTTGGCTGTCAGCCATGCCACGTTCTGGACCACGGGACGGGCGGCCGGTGCTGAGATCTGGGCGCATACTGGGAGGCATGGCGGAAGATCTTCTGGCGCTCGTCGTGGTCAACCCGACGGTCGGCCACGGGCAGGCATGCATCCGGGGGACCCGGGTGCCCGTAAGCGTCGTGCTCGACTGCCTCGCCGACGGTATGTCGGGTGAGGAGATCGTCGCGGAGTACCCGTCACTAACCGTGTCAGGGATCCGCGCTGCCGCTGCCTATGGCGCGCGCCTGGCCCGGGAGGATCTTGTGCCGCTTCATACTGCCCCGTGAGGGTCAAGCTCGACGAGGGCCTACCTGTCTCGCTCGCTGAACGGCTTGCCAAGCACGGGATCGACGCTGACACCGTGTTCGCCGAGGGCCTGGCAGGCCGCTCCGATCCTGAGATACTCGCGGCTGCGGTCGAGGAGAAGCGCATGGTGTTCACCCTTGACCGTGGCTTCGGGAACATCCGTACTTATCCGCCTGGGTCGCACAGTGGGATCGTGGTCTTCCGACTTGACGATCAGTCCGCACGTGCCGTGATCGCGGCTGTCGAAGATCTGGTCATACACCATGAGCTCGCCGATCTTGCTGGTGCCGTGACGGTGGCGCACCGTGGCCTGCTCCGGATCCGCCGATAGGCTGCCCGGCAGCTCTCTGCAGATGGGAACCCAGCGGAGCGCGGTACCGCAACAGACGGTCGAGAAAGCCCAGAGCCCCGCGCCGTGTGATCGGCTGCGGGGCCCTGACCTGTCTCAACCTGACGTGCGCTCGGAGGGACTCGAACCCCCAACCTCTTGATCCGTAGTTAGATCTGGATCTTCCGTCGACGTCCACAGAGGTCCGCCCCGTCCGCTGACCTGGTGGGCTCTGTCCATGGGCGTCCACCAACCTCCACCCTCGTCCGCCGGTTTGGCTGTCAACTTGGCTGTCAGTCGTTCTGACTATGGTCATCTTGGTGGTCTTCGCGGTGCCATGGTTTAGCGAGAGCTATACTCGCTTGATGGACGGGCGGCAGTGGGACGTCTACCTCGTCAACGAGGTCCGTGACTGGATCGACGGCCTGGACGCCGCGACACACGCGCGGGTCGTCCAGGCGATCGACCTGCTCGCGGAGACCGGCCCCGGGCTGGGGAGACCGCTGGTCGACACGATCAGCGGCTCGTCGCTGCCGAACCTGAAGGAACTCAGACCGGGCACGGTACGGATCTTGTTCTGCTTCGATCCGTGGCGTTCGAGCATCCTGCTTGTTGCCGGGGACAAAGCCGGGCAGTGGAACGCCTGGTACGACGAAGCGATTCCACTGGCGGAGCAACGCTACAAGAGCTACCTGGTGGAACGCGGCCAGGAGGAGGGTGATCGGCGATGAGTGGTTACATACGGTGGGCTGATGTCCGTGCCGAGCAGGTCGCCCGGGCCGGTGGGGAGGAGGCGGTCGCCGCCGGCAAGCAGGAGCTTCTTGCGGTCGCGGTGGGGCACCGGCTTGCTGAGGTGCGTCGTGCGCGGGGTCTGACCCAGCAGCAGGTGGCCGAGCGGATGGGGGTGACCAAGGGCCGGATCTCGCAGATCGAGCAGGGCTCACTCTCCGGTCAGGACGTGGTCACCAGATACGCTGCTGCTCTTGGTGGCCGGCTGCACCAGGCGATCTACTTTGACGACGGGGACATCGCCGCGATCGCTTGACCTGTTTCGTCACCGCAACGCACCCGACGGCTTCCTGGGCTGAGGGCCGTTGCTGCACCCGCTGCTACAGAAAGCCCAGAGCCCCGCGCCGTGTGATCGGCTGCGGGGCTCTGACGCGAAGATATCTCGCGGCGTCTGCCGTCATCTTCAGAGGTTTTCCATGATCCAGCGGACTGGCTGCGGACCGACTCAAAGGGCCACGGCGGCTCCTCGTGCCTCCCATTTCTTTGTCTCGTTCCCCGGTCAGCGCCGTTGCCTGCGCGGGACGCCGGTCGGGTCAAGGGTGGCGTAGCGGCGGGGCCAGTGCGGTAGGCGCGAGTCGGTGCGACCGGCCTCCGACCGGTGCGGCCGTACCGGGATCGGCCCGACCAGCCGACTCCGGTCCTTCGTCGGGTCAAGATCCCGAGTCGCGACCGCGACCGGCAAGAGTCCGAGTCCGGACCCGGACTCACCAGCCGGCCCGGCGAGTCCTCCAGAGCACCAACCCCCAATCTCCGGCGGCGCAGCCGGCCCCGATTCCGTGGAGAACCGGACCACGATATGGTGGCGCTCTCCCGAAGGAGGGCACGTGGCCTGGAACGGTGTTCCCGCGGCGGAAGACGAGAATCTTTCCTTCCAGGCCTACTACGTACGACTGAATGCTCTCCGCCAGTTCTTGTCCCCCCTCGGCAGACAGATGCTCGACGCGGTTTGGGAAAGCGAGGGGTCGGACGTCATGCGCTCGTTTCGGCGAAGCGCGGTCATAGGACTGGTCGCAGGTGATTTAATTCGCGCGTTGGGCCTGCGCGAGGTGACCGAATATCCGCCCGCGATCGGTGACTGGTTTGTCCACTCAGGAGTCACCTCCTACGCGGCCGCCAGTGATGGAAACCAACTGGCAACGATCCGGCTGCAAGGGGGCGACAGTATAACCTCCGTTGTTCGCCCAGAGTGCCGTATAACAAACTCCGCCGCTGTCAACATGGTTGAACAGGACGACGTCTCGCTCGTGGTCGGGCGATTACTCTCACCGAAGAAGTTCGATCTCGTGATTGCCGGATATCGGGATCCGCTCTTCTCCCTGAAGGACACGGACCTGCTTAG
>NZ_CAAAFT010000013.1:0-2071 GCF_900634765.1 Candidatus Protofrankia californiensis
CGGTGAGTCGCCGACGGTGAGCGTCTCGCCGACCGCACGGCCCTCGACGAACAGGCGTGGTCGACGTGTGGGGAGAGCCGGCACGCTCGGACGGACGTGCCGTACCAGCGTGTCGGCGATCAGACCGACGGGCACGTCCGGATCGGTGTCGAGCAGGATGTCCGCGCTGACGTCCTGGGCTGGGTAAGCCACGGTGAGTGTCAGGCGCATGTAAGTACGATACGGCGTGATGCCGACAAAACGGGATGTGTCCACCATGCCCCGTGTCAGCCTTGGGCAGCCGGGACTCCGACAGTCGAATCCCGACCGTGACAGACCGCTCTGAAGATGGCCGACCGGCCCGTCACGGTCGATCGGCCATCGCCGACGGCCTCATGGCCAGTGCCCCCTCTACGCGCTCACCGCCGGGAAGCCCGCGACCGGGAAGCCCGCGACCGGGAAGCCCGCGACCGGGAAGCCCGCGACCGGGAAGCCCGCGACCGGGAAGCATCGCGGTCGAGAACGGGCCAGGGACCGACGTCCCCGGCCCGTCGTATGGGTCGGCCCGTGGCGACGATGGCGGTCGAGCCTGCCGCGAACCCGCGAGCGGATTTCCGCGGATCGCGTCGGTGACCTGGAGACCGGCTACGCATGGTGCTCCCTCGTCAGGGCCCGTTTCTGGGAGGGGCGGAACGTGTGTCACCGCCCCTCCCGAGGCTTATGTCCATTTTCCAGGATTTATGTCACCGTCCTTCCGAAAGAGATCTGCGGGCTCGGCTCTCCTCCGCTCGTCCGGCCTCCGCTCGTCCGGACTCGCGGGTTGCACCGGTACCGAATCCCACCGGCGGGAGATGACCTTCGGAAAAGGCCGGAAGGTCCCCTCGGAGGCCACGTTTCCGGAAGGACATCGCGATTTTCGTCAGGCCTGTGGCGAGGGCCGCGAGCCCCACCCACAGGACCAGCAGAGAGATCGAGAACCGCGGATAGCTGACGGCCCAGAAACCGACACCGATCTCGAGTACGCCGATCGCCAGCGGCATCCACCACTGGGCTGTTCCGCGAGGGTCCTCCCCGGCCGCGCCGTAACGTTCGGCCCGTCTCGCGACGAAGGAGTTGACGATGTCATAAACACCTTTGATCAGGAAGTACCAGGCCGCGATCCTGGCCACCACCGGGAAGGTCGGGCGGGACCAGACCAGCGCGACTATACCGCCGGCGACGAGGAGGACGGCGAGCAGGACATGGGACCATCGCCAGTCCCGCGCTGTCACCGACGCCGCCAGCAGTTCACTGGCGGCGCTGAGGAGCAGGACGATTCCCAGAAGTATGGCGACCGAGCGAACCGTGGTCAGACCGAACTGTGGAATTGCCAGCGCAAAAAGGACAAAGGCGATCCCTGCGGCGAGCAGATACCACCATTGAACCTTCGTGGTACGGCCCTGAGCGTGGCCCGCCGGCGTTGCCGCGAAACGCATGGCAGCTCCTTTCGAGTCATCGGGCTCTCGAACATGACCGACTCCCGCGGATACGGGCGTCGGTCGCCGAAGTGCGTGGTCGAGTCGGTGATGCCCCCGCTCGCAGGCTTCACGCCATACCAGTGCCGCGAATCATGACGCGTATGTCGGCGGACCGGCCGCCGCCGGTCGACTTCGTGGGTGAATGACGAGATTGGTGGCTGCTTGCCGTCCCGCCGACGGTCGCACGGTTTCCAGCATTCGTCCGTGTATATCCGCTTCGCCGACGGCGCCGATCTCGCCCTCGTGTCCGAGCGGCTCGGTTACTCAGCGCCATCGGTTACTCAGCGCCATCGGTTACTCAGCGCCATCGGTCGCGGGTGCGCTGTACACCGACCTGCTGCGCTCGGCCGGTCAGCAGGCGGCCGAGACGATCTCAGCGGCGATCCTGTGGACGGTGCGACATGCCCACAACGCGCCTACGAAGATCATGAACGGTTCGACGAAAACTGATCAAAAAGAGCGTTTTGCCTGGTCACGGCGCCAACCGGACGGGTCGACGCCGTGAGCGAAGAGCGGAGGCTCCGGGATTTGAACCCGGGAGGGGGGTTACCCCCAACCGCATTAGCAGTGCGGCG
>NZ_CAAAFT010000014.1:0-6434 GCF_900634765.1 Candidatus Protofrankia californiensis
CGAGAAGAGCAAGGACGCCGAGGACACCGAGAGGACCGGGGCGACCGACACGACCGGGGGCAGGGCGCTCGCGGAGGCACGTAATCCGCGCAATCTTCGACGCGGCCCGAACGTCCGCCACAGGGCCAACCGTCCGCTTGTCACACTCTGCCTCATCTGCCTGTCGAGCTTCCTGTGCGAGGGTGTGGCCGCGGACTGGAGCACCCTTTACCTGCGGGACGTGACGGGTGCATCCACGGATGTCGCCGGCATCGGTTTCGTCCTGTTCACAGGGACGATGCTGATCGGGCGTCTGGTGGGTGACAGGGTGACAGGCGCTGTAGGAGCCGCCCGTATGGTCCGGGTTTCGGCCGGGACCACGAGTGTCGTGTTCCTCTCCGCGCTGGCCGTCGCGGACACCGGCATCGGAACGCTTGGTGGGATCGTCGGCTTCGGATCCATCGGTGTCGGATTGGCATGTGTCGTCCCGACAGCGATATCTGCGGCGGGGCGGCTCGGCGCTCGTGGCTCGGGTCCGGCTGCGTCTCCGTCCGCCGGAGCCGCTGTTGCCAGGGTCATCAGCTTTGGTTACGTGGGTTGGCTCATAGGTCCACCGCTCGTCGGCGGACTCGCGGAAATGATCAGCTTGCACGCCGCTATGATCGTTGTGGTCGTTCTCGCCGCGACGGTTGCGATCCTTGCACCCGCTCTGTCCGTCTGATCTCGATGATGTCCATATCACGGACCTGGTGACGGCCTGCAAATGTCCGGCAGGTTTTTGACTGGGAGGCCGGTGAGGTCGGTCCAGTCGGGTACTCTCCGCTCGTGACGGGGGTTGGCGAGAGGGGAGCCGGTGCTGGCGCCACTGGCTGCTGACGATCCGCGTTCCGTCGGGCCTTACCGGCTGCACGGCCGTCTCGGCGAAGGCGGCATGGGAGTCGTCTATCAGGCTTTCGCCCCGGACGACACACCTGTGGCAATCAAGCTCCCGCACCGGAACGTGGCAGCGGACCCCGAGTTCCGTGCCCGTTTTCGCCAGGAGGTCACCGCCGCCCGGCGGGTTCGTGGCACTTTCGTGGCCGAAGTGCTGGATGCCGACGTGGACGCCCCCCGTCCCTGGATGGCGACCGCCTACGTGGACGGCGTGAGCCTGGCAGACGCGGTACGCCGCCGCGGCCGTCTGGATGGCACAACGTTGATGAGCCTCGCGGTCGGTCTTGCCGAGGCCCTGGTCGTCATCCATGCGGCTGGTGTGGTACACCGCGACCTCAAACCCACGAACATCATCATGGACTGGGACGGGCCGAAGGTCATCGATTTCGGTATCGCCCGGCTCTCGGACGCCACCATGAACACGAAAACCGGCTTCAGTATCGGAACCGTCGCGTGGATGGCTCCTGAACAACTTTCCGGAGAACGGGCCGGGCCTGCCGCCGACATCTTCGCCTGGGGCGCTTGCGTTGCGTTCGCCGCGATGGGCCGGCATCCGTTCGCGGCCGAGACGCCGGCGGCGTCGATGGCTCGGGTCCTGGGAGGCGCTCCCGATCTCGAAGGGATTCCGGCCCCGTTCGCCTCCGTGATCGCCCGAGCGCTGGCGAAGTCGCCGGCCGAGCGCTTCACCGCCGTGGATGTGGTGGCCAGCCTCACCGGACGGCATATATACGGCGTCACCGATGCCGAACAGATTGCCACACGCGTCATCCGCGGTGACCTGGATGATGCGCCATCGCCCGGCCGGTTCGGACCGCCCCAACCCTCCGCCGGCCGCGGCCAGGCATCTGCGTGGTCGGGTTGGCAGACTCCGTCGCCACCACCCGAAACGGGCCACACTCGGGTCGGACCTCCGCTCCCGCCGTGGGAGGCCGGGGAGCAGCCCGTCCAGGGCGATCTTTCGAGTGCACAGCCTCCCCCTCCACCGGCCGGAACGGACCGGCGCAGGATCCTCGCACCGCCCAGCCCACCTCAGCAGGGATGGTTTGGCCGCTCTTCGCCGATGTCGATACCCGTTCTGGCCGCTCTGCTGGCGGCAGCGGTGCTCACGGCCATTCCCGTGACACTGCGGGCCTTCGCCCTGGGGGTACCTGTAATCGTCAACGGTTACGACGTATGGGACGTTTTCGGGGAGATTGCGGTAGCATTCCTTGCGCTGCCGGTGATGACTGTCGGTCTGGTAATCGGAAACCGCTGGGCTGCCTGGCGTGACTTCGCGGCCGGATGCGTGGTCGGTCTGTCTGTGATGTCGATCGCGAAACTCGGCTTTCTCCAGGAGGAGTTCGGCTCGTCGAAGTTCGGCTCGTCGCTCGACGGCTCGTCGCTCGACGTCGGGGGGTGGCTGATCATAACTGGTGCCGCTGCGGCACTGGTCGTCATCCTCGGTTGGCGGGGTTGGACCGCCGGCTGGACTTTCCGTCGATGGACGGTCTTCTGTCTGCTGGCCGGTGGTTTGGGTGTCGTCGTGTTCGCCCCCGCGGAGCTGCGTTGGAAGTACCACGTCTTTTCGGAGCAGCCGAGCCTGATCGGAACAGCTGTGATCGGTGGCGTGCTGCTTCTCGCCACATTGTTCGTGCAGCCCCGCAGCGTGACGTTCTTCACCGCGGCGATTGTGGTCGGACTCTGCGCGCTCGAGATGTTTCATCCGGACCTCTATGTTTATGCGGTCGACAACTTTGCGGTGCTGATCGGGCTGTTGGCTCTCGGCCTGCTCTGCGATCGTCGGTCGGACCGGCTCTTCCTGCTTGCGGCCAGGGTGGCTGTTGCCGTGGCGCTGCTACGACACGTCGTGCTGGCCTGGGGAACGCGCGATGTTGTGATACGCCTTGGTGAAACCACGCTGGATCTGTCAAGCATCCACCTTGCCGCCTTCGGAGCAATCGCGGTCCTGGCGCTTTTCGGGACACGCCTCCGGGGCCCACGGATTATCCCGGGACCATGGCAACCGCCTCCGCCGAGCTACCCTCCCGGTCCTCTGCCATACCGCCCCGGCGGGCCGTACGGTTGATCCAACAGGTAAAGCGGGCGGGCCCCGTCGTCCTTCCATCGACGACATCCCCTACCGACCTCCCTATTGACGACCTCCTATCGACGGCGGAATCCCGGTAACAGCTCGTGTACCAGCGCATCCGTTTCCGCCTGGACCTTGAGGCCGGTCCGTCGTGGCGCGATCATCTGGTACATCTCGTTGATCACTGCTTCCAGAGCCTTACGGTCGCGGCGGGCTGCTACCGTGCGTAGCAGATCTCGCCACAGAACCTCGGCCGTCGGCGCAGCACGCAGGCCTGTACGGCATGCCGCGATAGCGATGACAGTGTCGCCATGACCGAGCGTCAGGCTGGCGAGCCGATGGGCCACGTCGACAACGGCGGTGGCTGTGGTCGTCCTGATCCTGCTTGAGGCCAGCCATCGGTAGTGGCCTTTCGGTAGATTCGCCCACAATGGGCCTGTGACCAGCCGCAATGCTGTAGTCAGATCACTTTCGGCGTCTGACTCCGGTTGGGCGGACCGGTGGGCGTAGGCGACGAAAAAGTCCCAGTCGCACCGGACGCCGTCAGCGAGGCGCCAGCGTCCGTCATCACCGACCGTGATACGTGGATGACCTCCGTCATCTGCCCCAAGCCAGGTACGGACCTGGTCGAGAGCTCCCCTGATCATGTCATCGGCAGCCCCGGGCGGCAGGAGCGCCGCGCTGAGGACGCCGGGAAGCACTCCTGAGCGATGGAGAGCGAGATACACCACCAGTTCGGTGAGGAAGTCCCTGCGATCTGGATCGCAGGGACCGGGTGCCTCGACGGCGATGTCCCCCATGATCCGGATTTCAACATCAGTCGATTGGGACGGATTTCCGGAACCGGCCGGCAGCATCACCGGCGGCGGTACAGCCGGTGGCGATACAGCCGGTGGCGATACAGCCGGTGGCGATGCCGCTGGCTGTGGAGGCGGAGCCGAAAGGGCGGGTAGCAGTGTGCTGCCAGTCAGACCCGTCCGGGGCAGGCTGCCGTCAGTGGGAGCCGTGCCCGAGAGCAGTTCACTCGGCGGGATTCGCCAGGGAGGCTGAGCTACCGGCTCTGCTGCCTTCAGTGGTTGCGCTGTCGGGATCGGTGATGGTGCTGGCCAAATCTCATCCAGAGGATGCGCGGATGGCAGGCGGGGAGCCCCGGCTGGAAAGACGGTCGATGATGGGAGCGGATGCGGGGGCGTGTCCTGCGCACTGGGAGAACGCAGCGACACAGGCTCTGCGGGCGCCTCGGCAGCTCGGGCCTCCCACTCCGGCATTGCCCCGTTCTCCCAGGCGGATGTATCCCGGAATCCCTGAGTAGACGTACTCTCGGACAGGAAAAGATCATGAATGTGTTCTGCCGGGTCGGGGCTGTCCGGGTGCTCTGCAAATCGCGTCGGTGGTTCGCTCGGGGGTAGCGGTGGTTTGGGCGGCCGGCCAGCCGGAGGAGCGATGGCCGGCGGGGGTGTCCGCGGGGGTGCGGATGGGGGTGGCACCGGCGGCACCGGCGGAATCGGTGGATGATCTCGACGGAGGGGCTCTGATGCCGTCGCGGACGTGTGCGGACGCATCCACGGCGGAACTTCGGGCACCCATGGCGTCAACATCTGAGCGGCATCTGGAGTGGGAGTCATCCGGTTTCCGTCCGGGAACGCGATGACTTCACCGGCCTCCGCGCTCCCGCGGCGGCGGTTGCCCAGTTGCGCTGCGTCGCCCCTGAGGTCGGGACGGCGCAGTGACTGTGCGCCCGGAGAAGAGACCTGTTGTGGCGGCGGAAAGGCGGGGTACGGGTAGCTTGGATCTGCGGTTTTCGTTCCTGCGGTATGCGATATGGCGCGTGCTGGGCCAGGGATCGTGTATACCGTGTTCGCTTTGCGGAACATCTTGATAATGGCGGGGTACTCATGTGTGCTCAGCGTCTGAGCACTGATCTCCAGGCCCAGGACACCGAGATGCAACCTACGGGCAGGATTTACCATGAAGCGCCAGCGCGCCGCGGTCGAATCGCCGACGGTCACAACACCAACTCCCCGGTTGGGGTCCCCGCAGAGAGCTGAAAGCCGTGCTACTTCATCGCCGGACGGAGGAGCGGACAGAACCAGCAGGTCCGGTGCCCACAATGCCTGGTTTCGGGCGGCCTGCCGCCCCCGGAGTACCGGGCCGGGTCCACTGCTCAGGACCCCGGCGCCAGTTGTACGGCCGCGCCGCGACTCGCGATTTTCCAGTTCGTACAGGATTTCACCGAGGCTGGTGCTGGATCGCAGCCGATTCGGGGCGATCGGCACGAAGCGCTCGGAGAACCCGATCATGTATATGCGGAGGTCGTCCGACCAGGGATTCGTGGACAATTCCACCGCGATGGACACGGCCACTTCCCGTGCGAGCGCGGCATCTCCGCCAAGGCTGACGATCCCGGGAGCAGCCTCGACGTCAATAAGAACGTGAGCTCCCCGGTCGTCCGTACCCACAGTGGCCAAGCCTGGATAGGGAGCTGGCGTGTCCGCTGGAATTCTCAATCCAGTATCAACGGGTAGACCGTCCATTGTGGTGGCGATCCGCTCGATGAGCCAGGCACCCGGTATCTCGCCAGCCCGCCACGGTGCGGGCGGCCCGTCAGGTTCGACTGGTGCGAAATGCAGGACGAGCTCGCTGTCGGAGAGGGTTGCCGCGTATACGGATGGCAGAGCGCGGCCAGCTACGGTGAGCTCTGCGGAAAGAAGCCGCAATGCCTGATCGAGAAATTGGGCCGCCCTCACGTCCGAGGCGAGACGGAACCCGGTCTCGAGCTGCCCAAGGGGGTTGCTGCCGCTAGATCGTGGCCGTCGCCTCATTAGTGCAACCATCACTCCTGCCGTCAGTATGGCAGATAAGGCGATGGATAGTCGTACGCCGTAGTACCTCAGTAGCGCCTGCGTTCGAGTGTCCACCGACTCCGGGGCTGCCTCCGAGAGAGGACTCGGCTGGTTGGTAACAGGATGGTATCGTACGATCTCGTTGTGGAGTGGCGCGGCGCTCCGCTCGTCATGTGGCGGCGTCGTGAGTAGCTCATGCCCGCTCGTCCCTGTCGCTTCGGTCAGGTGTGCATCTCCAAGCACGGTCTTGACTGCTGCCGGCGTGACCGCCGGATGTTGGCCACGCTCATCTGAGGTAGGTGGGAAGAGGATGGCTGCGCTGGAGAACAGCTCGGAGAACAACAAGGCGGCAGCCAGCCTGCCTACCAGCTTCTGCGAGTTTCCGCCGAGAGGGCGGCGCCTGGTTGGCAGACCCGAACGTCGCCGTTCGGTCTGATCGAGGCAGGGCGGTGTCACGGGGCTCATCGTCTTCCCCCGAGACTGAACCGGCTATCGCATCGTCCTGTCTGTGGATAACCCGGCTGTGGATAACTGGCCTGCTGGACTGTCGGCTCGGTGGGATACCAGGAAACCGGCATCGGCATCGGCATCGGCATCGGCATCGGCATCGG
>NZ_CAAAFT010000014.1:6459-19131 GCF_900634765.1 Candidatus Protofrankia californiensis
GCATCGGCATCGGCATCGGCATCGGCATCGGCATCGGCATCGGCATCGGCATCGGGCCGATCATGCGGCCGATCCGTGCCGGGGCGGACATGCGTCCTCCTGTCGGCCTTGTCGCAGACGGGCACTATGGTGTAAACCGGTACAAGGCAGATGGTCACAAAGCATACGAAATGTGTTGCGAACGGCGTTGATATGCGATAATTCTGATGGCGAGGCTGTTAGGTCGTGTCCGGCGGGCATGACCTACGGGAGTGAGGTCGCAGGTTCGATTCTCGATCCGGCACCGTGTTTGCCGAAAGCAGCACAGCCGGGGATGTAACGATATCACTATCATGCTTGGATGTGATTTTTGGACTGAGATGGGAAGCGTCTGATACGCCGCTTCTGATCGGTACGGTTCGAAGGCCAGGCCGTGCCGCTGCAACGGCCGATCCCGTATACGGTTCCTGTTCGCTGCCAGGAGCTGACCTACCTACCTGAAAGGGGTTTGAAAATGCCCAACCTCAACGTCACCTACCAGGAAATGGACGATGCGAGCATCAGGCTCAGGAACGGCAAGGTCGACATCGAGGCCCAGCTTGTTGCACTGAAGAAAACGGTCGACGCCTTGGTCGCGGGTGGGTATGTCACCGATCAGTCGAGCGTGCAGTTCCAGGGGTCCTACGACAGGTTCAACACCGGTGTCACCAACACACTGGCCGGGCTCGACGGAATGGCTGACTACTTGAAGAAGGCGGCTGAAGTGTTCCGGACCGCTGACTCCCAGCTCGCGAGCTCGCTGCGCGGTCAGGGTTAGCGGGCCGAAGGCAGCGCGATCATGATTCGCGCTCGGGGTTCCTGCCGGATCCGGGGTTCCTGCCCGGATCGGCGAAGCCGATATGGGCGGTCCGGAAGCCGATCTGGGAAGTCCGGGAGGTCTAGATTCCCGGGTCACTGAGAGGCAGTCGTTGTCCGGTGGGGTGTCAGGTACATCCGAGCCCCACCGAGGGCGGTAACCGGTTGCCGTGATCGGCGAAGGACGTGCCTCGGATCGGCCGCGCTCCTTATACACCCGGTCCGGGGCGCATGGGGAGTGCCGTGAGATAAGACCGCTGTGAGAGAGGTGGGTGCGATGACCGCTGATCGGTTGTCGGTCGATCTTCCTGGGCTGGACTCGCTTGCCAGCAACCTGACGTCGATCCGTTCGGCAATGAACGCGACCCGTTCGACGCTGGAGAACTACCGGGGGCAGATGGGATCACCCGAGATCGAAGATGCTCTTGGCGACTTCGAACATGGCTGGAGCGACGGACGCAAGAAGATCGATGATAATGCGAACAAGCTGGCGACGATGGCGTCGGAGTCGGCGGAGGCCCTGCGTCAGGTTGATTCCAATCTGGATGCCGAGTTGGTCCGGGCGTCGCAGCCCGCTGACGAAGGAGGGAGAGGGGACTGAGCGGATACATTGCTGCTGAGGAGCCCGTGACCGTGGGCTTCTCGATCAGTGTTCCCGACACCTGGTTTGAGGTCGATCTGAACCCGGTGACTCGGCGGGCGTCCATCGACGCTTTGGTCCGGGAGCGGACACGTGGTGTTCCCGAGCTCGCGGCGAACCGTGCGGCGATCTCCCGGCTGCTCCGAAATGCCGCCAGCGACGCGGCGGCTGGCGGCGCATTGTTCTGCGGGGTCATGACTGAGGCCGTAGAAGGCGCAGGCCTGTCTGCCAGCGTGACTATATCCCTACTGTTTGCACCGAACGGCGACCGGATCACTGGTGTGACTGGCGTGACTCCATCAGCGATCATGTCCACTCTGTCGGAGAAGGCTGCTCGTTCGCAAGACGACACCTGGACCACAGTGGCTCTTGTTGATCTCCCTTATGTCGGGCAGGCAGCACGCTCATATGGGGTGGAGGACATCAGTCTGCCCGATCAGGCCGGTTGGATCAGGACGACGATGATGCAGACCTTCGTCCCGATCCCACGGTCCGACCAGGTGGCCCTGGTTTCCTGTTCCAGCCCGAATCTCGTGCTCGTGGATGCATTGCACGACCTGTTCGACGCGGTGACCTCGACGTTTCGGTTTGTCCCTGATGGCGGGGAATTCGCTGCTCCGCTGTGACGGTGCATCCGCGGGGCAGGGTTCCTGGCCATGGTCCTGCAGGTCTATGACCTGTGCACAGTTCGGATCGTGATGCCGACGGCGAGGATGGCAAGGCAGGTCAGGATTGAGACGGCCGGCAGCGTGAGGGCGAGGACGAGACAGCCGATACCACCGAGAAGTGACAGCGGGCGCAGCCAGCGGCGCTGCGGGCCGTCGAGGGTGAAGGCGCTGGCATTTGCGATCGCGTAGTAGATGAGGATTGCGAAGCTGGAGAAACCGATCGCCCCTCGGACGTCCGACACGATGACGACGGCAACGACGATCCCGCCGAGCAGCAACTCTGCGCGGTGCGGAACCGCGTACCGTGGATGTATTACCGCGAGCCAGCCCGGCAGGTCACGTTCACGGGCCATGGCCAGTGCGGTACGTCCGACTCCGGCGAGAAGCGACAGTAGGACGCCGAGGCTCGCGAGCGCTCCGCCCACACGGACGGCAGGCGTCAGCCCGCTGAGGCTGCCGGCGCCGGTCGCGACGGCCAACGGGTCCACGGCGTCCGCCAGACGGTCCGGACCGACCGCCAGCAACGCCGACAGACCGACAAGTACGTAGACGGCAATCACGATCCCGAGCGCGGTCGGGATCGCCTTCAGGATTGTCCGTGCCGGGTCGCGGACCTCCTCACCCAGGGTGGCGATCCGGGCGTAGCCGGCGAACGCGAAGAAGAGCAGGGCCGCGGCTTGGAGCACCCTGTGCACGGCGTCCAGCCCACTACCGGACCAGAACGGGCTCAGCCGTGCGACCTGGGCAGTCCCGCCCGCCAGGCAGGCCACCACGACAAGGGCAAGTGCGAGCAGGGTGAGCATGACCAGGATGCGGGTCAGCCGGGCGGTCTTGCTTATTCCGAAGTAGTTGACCGCGGTGAGCAGGACCGCGGCGGCGACCGCAACCGGCCGAGGATGCTGTGGCCATGCGTATGCGCCGGCGGTCAGGGACATGGCCGCGCAGCTTGCGGTCTTGCCGGCCACAAAGCCCCAGCCGGCGACGAATCCCCAGAAGGTGCCGAGCCGGCGCCGCCCATAGACGTAGGTTCCGCCGGACTCAGGGTAGACAGCGGCCAACTGCGCGGACGACATGGCGTTGCAGTAGGCGATCATAGCTGCGATCGCGAGGCCCACGACAACGCCGGCTCCGGCCGCATGGGCTGCCGGCCCGAACGCGGCGAACACACCGGCTCCGAGCATCGAGCCGAGACCGAGGATTACCGCATCGGCCAGGCCGATGCGGCGTTGTAGCCCGCCGGACGGGTCCGTGACCGGATCGGTCCGGGAAGCGGGCCGATCGCCAGACGACCGCTGATCGAGATCGGCGTTGCGACCGGGAAGGCAGTCGTCGGACATCGCTACTTCATAACACCGTCTGGCCAGGCAGCGTCCACCACATGTTTGCAGGATGGGGATCTTGCCGGGAATCCTGCGACGTGATCAGACCGGGCCGGGGACGGGAATTCACCGATCGCCATCCACCGTTCTTTGATTGTTCATCGGTGGTTCTTTCCTTGTGAATACATGACTACGTGTATGCATGGAAGGCGATCTGAATCGGTGCTGGTTTTCCCCGCAGTACGAACAGTCCGCGGCCGACCGGCATGCTCCCCCCGCTGTTACGAGACAGCCGGATGCCGAACAGATCTCCTTCGCTGGGCGTGCTTGGAGCGAGGATCACTCCGCATCGTGACCGGCGGGCATCCACCATGAATCCCCGATACTGGCCGGTCAGATCCTCGGTGGTGCCGGCTGCCACGAACGCGCATCCGCCGTCACGCGCGGCCTTGAGGAACTCGGTCATGCGATCGGCGACCGGGGCGGTTGCCAGCAGTTCCGCATCGTCCATGACCACCACCAGGCCGCCAGACGGACCGGCCGACTCCAATGCCGCATCAATGCCGGCAGCCTGAGCGTCCGCGCCCAGCAGGTCGATCACACCTGGTCGATCCGCGAGCGCGGACAGCGGCGAGCGTCGCGGGGTCAGCAGCAGCAGTTGGGCACCGCCCGCCAGCAGCGACTCTGCCATGGTCAGCAGTGCCGAACTGCGACCCGACCGCGGAGGCCCGGCGATGACGAAGCCCGGTCCGTCGACAGTGAGATCGATCTCAACCGGGGCGAGTTCGTCACCGCCCGCGCCGATCAGAGCCACCAGCGGTACCGGCTGCGTGCCCGCCCAGCCCGCCGGTGCCGGCGTCTGCCCAGCCGGATGCGGGCTCATCGGCGCATCCATCGGCGGGCTCATCTGTGGACCCGGATGCAGGCTTGCAGGCGGGCCCGTTTGCGGCCTGCCACCGGGATCCGGACGTAGTGCCTTGGTCTCGATGACCGTGATGCGTTCTGGCAGCACGTCGATGCGGAACGGTCGGCGGTAGTCTCCGCGGGCGCCGGTGCCTGGTCCCGCCGGCACACCGTCTCGTGCAGCAGCTACCTCGGCCAGCCGGTGCAGCGCCGCGACCTGCGCCCGACCGGACGGATCATTGTCGAGCAGGGCGATCTGGGTCTCGACCGATCCATCGATCTGGAATCCCCGGCCTGGCGGCAGGCTGTCCGGTATGGCTCCCGACGCAAGACCCACCATCGTGTAGTCGGACCTGTCGGCCATCCGCAGCATGAACCTGTTCTCGATCGCTGCGCTGAACCGTCCCGACGCACTGCGCCGATCGCCGGTCATGATGACCCGTACGCCGACGGACGGCCCTTCCCGTAGCAGCCGGGCCAGTATCTCCACGAGCGCTCCACCGTCGGCTTCCTCGAAGGAGGCGAGAAAGCCTTCGAACCGGTCGATCAGCAGGAGCAGATACGGGAGCCGACGTTCAGGATCAGCTGATCGTTGCTCGGCGAGATCGGCATATCCCCGAGCGGCGAAGATCTCCTGTCGTTCGACGATCTCGCTGATGATCCGGGTGAGCAGCCGCTGTACCCGCTCCGGCGTGTCCCGGCTGACCACAGCGCCGGTGTGCGGTAGCCGGACCAGCGGCGCCAGGGCGTTGTTGCCGCAGTCCAGTGCGTACAGATGGACGTCGCTGGAGGAGATGGAGGCTGCTATCGAGCCGGCAATGGTGCGCAGGGCCGTCGACCGCCCGGATCGTGGCGCCCCGACGAACAGCAGATGACCCCCGTTGTCGATGTCGATCGTGTAGGGAAGCTGTGCCTGACGACCGCAGTGGTCGGCCAGTCCGATCGGGACGGGCCGCAGCACGCCCGGACCGCCGCTGTGCGATTCTCGGGAAACGGGGTGTGATTCCCCGGACATGGATGCGGTAACCATCTGCAGGGTGAGCCGTTCCGGCAGCGGTGGCAACCAGGGGCTGTGCCCGGGTTCGACCCGCAGGATTGCGGCAGCCTCCCGGAGCGCCTCGACGAGAGCCTTGAGATCGGTGATCTCGTTGTCGGCCGTCCGTGGCCGAGGGGGAGCCGGCGCAGGCTGTCCCAGCGTGGACCAGTTCAGTTCGGTGACCCAGGGTGGAGCGAGATCATCGATGGTGGCACCCGTGGCACCCGTGGGTCGGCGACCCCCGACGCGTCCGGACTGGAAGGGGACCAGGGAGGCGTGCCCGAGACGCACATAGGCCCGTCCGGGAGTTGACGGCGAGATGCGTGCCGCGTCGGGCGTGTTGATGACGTCGGAACTCTCCGAGACATCGGTGACACGTAACGCGATCCGCAGGTTCGTGTTCGCACGGATTTCGGGAGACACCACACCGCTGGGCCGCTGCGTTGCCAGAAGTAGATGGATGCCCAGCGAACGACCTCG
This sequence comes from Candidatus Protofrankia californiensis, assembly GCF_900634765.1. Lineage (NCBI taxonomy): Bacteria > Bacillati > Actinomycetota > Actinomycetes > Frankiales > Frankiaceae > Protofrankia > Candidatus Protofrankia californiensis. The sequence goes on from NZ_CAAAFT010000014.1 coordinate 12,340, forward strand.
TTGTGCGATGTTGACCAGACCGGTGACGAAGGCGGGCAGCTCGCGGGCGAGGGAGGCGAACTCGTCGATGACCAGCAGCAGCCGGGGCAGCGGCACCAGCGGCCCGCCGAGCTGTGTCCGTGCGCTACCGGTAGTGACCAGGAGGGTGTAGTCCTCGATGTCCTTCGCACCGGCGTCGGCCAGGATGTGCTCACGCCGCCGTAGTTCCGCCGATAGCGATTCCAGGGCGCGGCCCACCAGATGGGTGTCGAGGTCGGTCACCATTCCGACGGTGTGCGGAAGCCTGACACAGTCGGCGAAGGCACTGCCGCCCTTGTAGTCGACAAACACGAACACCATCGCGTCCGGCCGGTTGGCAACAGCCAGTGATGCCACAATCGACTGCAGCAGTTCGGACTTGCCGGAGCCCGTGGTACCGGCGATCAGTCCGTGCGGGCCGTCGCGGCGCAGGTCCAATGTGAGCGGGCCGTCGAGGGACAGACCCACGGGGAAGGCGGTGCTACGGGGGAAGACCTGCCAGCGAGCGGCCACCGCCCCTGCGGTCGGAGGTTCCAGGTTGATCACGTCGAGGAGTCGGGCGGAGGCCGGGAGAGCTGCCTCGTCATCCCCACCGACGTCGCGTACCGGTGCCAGAGCGCGGGCGAGACGCTCGCACCAGGCCGCGGCGCCACCGGCTGTGACCACCACCTCCGGATCATCGGATGTCGCCGTGGCGACGAGATCCGGGCGCACATCGTGGACGATCTCGGTACGCGTCTCTACGACCCGCAGACCCGTCGGGGTTTCCTCGGCTACGGCCTGGCATTCCTCGGGCAGAAGCCGGATGTCGCGGTCCAGGCAGATCGAATGGATGCCCAGTGCCGGCCCGTCCCGCAGAATGGAGATCACCCCGGGTATGGACCGCAGCCGGCGGGCGCCGTCCATGATGACCAGTACGTCCGGACCGTCGATGAGCAGGTTCACGCCGTTGGACTGGACCCGCGCGTCGGCGCGCGCCCCCAGCTGGCCGATCAGCTCTCCGATACGCCGTGCCCGTGACTCGTCGTTCGTCCCGAGCAGGACGGCGGTGTCCTGGCCTTCGCTCGGACGGCAGTGCGGCAGCCAGCGCACCCAGTTCCACGCCTGCTCGCCGGAGCCGTCCGTGAGAACGCAGATCGCGAGATCGCGTGGGCTGTGCAGGACGGCCGCCTGCGCGGTCAGCCAGCAGGCCAGCACCCGCGGGAGGTCGCCGCGACCGGCGATGCCGAGAACTCCGCGTTCGGGCAGGGCAATGGTCACCGGAACGTCAGGGGCCGTCCAGGTGATCTCACGTTTGTGTTCCTGCGCGGCCGGGTCCTCCATGACGACTTCGCTCGGCAGGTCGGCGGTGCCCAGGCGCAGATGCAGGTAGTCGGGGTTGTCTCGGCGGCGTTCCCACAGGCGCCCACGCGGCCCGACGGCAGTGAGCAGGACGGTCGCCGGGTCGGGGAAGTCGGTGCGGCGGGCCGCGCGTTCGGTGAGGAGTGCCTGCTCGGCGTCGGCTTCGACGTCCTGGCGCCGCTGGCGGTAGTCGGCCAGATGCTTGCGGTAGCTTCGCCTGCCATGCCGGTTCCCGGAGATGTGCATGCCGATCATCCCCAGTGGGCCGATGACAGCCATCAGCAGGAAGTAGTACTGCTTGAAGACGAAGGCCATCGTGACGCCCGCGGCCAGCGGTAGCGTCGCCATCAGGATCGGCATGGGCCGCCGCTCCGGCTCGGACGGTTCGCTGGGCAGCTTGTACCGTGTCCGCCGGATCGGGGGCAGCAGCCGGGGAGGCCGGTTGAAGTCCAGCCCCATTCCGTCGTCGGACGGTTTGAGTGCGGCGTCCGCCCGGCTGGGGGCGCCTATCTCCAGCAGTACGGACCCGACCGTGATCTGCGCGCTGGCGGGTAGATCGATTGTGGCGAGTAACGGTTCACGGTCGACGAGCACGCCGCCGGCTTCCTGCCCGAGGGAGGTGGTAGCCGGTGTGATCCGGCATGAGCCGTCCACCATCACGGTGATCGTCATAGCTTCGGTGGCGGCGGCCGGATCGTCCAACCGCACAGCACAGGTCGCCGCGGTGCCAACCGTGAACTCGCCAGGGCCGAACCGGTGGACGACCCCTGCGCCCGGTCCACCGATCACGCGGACCTCGATCAGGCCCGGTGGTTCGAGGGGAAGGCAGCCCGCTGGCGAGTCGATACTGATCAGGACGCCTTCCCGGATCGGTGAATCGGCGATGGTGAGCGTCTCGCTGACCGCACGGCCCTCGACGAACAGACGCGGTCGATGCACGGGGAGAGCCAGCCCGCCCGGGCGGACGTGGCGTACCAGCGCATCGGCGATCAAGGTGGCAGGCGTGTCCGGATCGGCGTCCAGCAGGATGTCCGCGCTGACGTCCTGAGCCAGATCGGCCACTGTAAGTGTCAGGCGCATGTAAGTACGATACGGCGCGATGCCGACAAAACAGGACTTGGGCGGTCAAGTGTCCCGTGAGCCCACGAGCGGATTCCCGTGGACCGCGTCCGGTGATCTGTTAGGCCGGCACGCACGGTGGTCCATCGCCGGGGCTGGCCGTGACGGAGCGCGTTACAACCCTTCCGAGCAGCGTCACAACTCTTCCGAGAGAGGTCTGCGGACCCGGCCTTCCTCAGCTCGTCCGGACTCGCGGGCTGCGCCGGCGCCGAATCCCACCGGTGGCAGGAAACCCTCAGAAAATGCTGGGAACTCCCCTCGAATTCCACGTTTCCGGAAGGACATCGCAATTTTTGTCAGACCGGTGGAGAGAGCCGCAAGTCCCACCCACAGGGTCAGGAGACTGAGCGAGAACCGCGGATAGGTGGTGGCCCAGAAAGCGACGCCGATCTCGAGCGCACCGATCACCAGCGGCATCCACCACTGGGCCGTTCCGCGAACGTCCTCCCCAAGCGCTCCATAGCGCTCGGCCCGTCTTGCGATAAAGGAGTTGACGATGTCGTAAAGACCTTTGATCAGGAAGTACCAGGCCGCGATCCTGGCTACCACCGCGAAGGTCGGGTCGGGCCAGGCCAGCGCGACCACGCCACCGCCGACGAGGAGAACGGCGAGCAGGGCATGGGACCACTGCCAGTCCCGCGCGGTCGCCATTGCCGCCAGCAGCTCACTCCCGGCACTCAGGAGCAGGACAATTCCCAGAAGTATGGCAACAGAGCGAACTGTGGTCAGATCAAACTGTGGGATTGCCAGCGCAAACAAGACAAAAGCGGATCCTGCGGCGAGGAGGTACCACCATGGGACGTTCGTGGCACGGTCCTGGGTGCGGCCCGCCGGCGCTGTCGCGAAACTCACGGCGGCTCCTTTCGAGTCATCGGGCTCTCGGACGTGACCGTTCCCGGGGATACGGGAGTCGATCTCCAAAATGCACGGTCGAGTCGGTGATGCCCTCGCTCGGAGGCTTCACGCCCTGCCGGCGCTGTGAATCATGATGCGTAGATCGGCGGATAGGCTGTTGCCCGATTCGGTAGATGCCCGATTCGGTGGACCGCGAGCCGTTCCGGGTCCGTCGATCGCCTGCGAGTCGGCCCCTGCGAGCGGACGGATCCCAGTCGTGCGGACGGGCAGGCCCTGACGGGTGCGGTGGTGCGACCGGGCTGCCGTCAGCGGTGCCCTACGCGACGCGGCGTGCCCACATCGTGCCCACATCGTGCCCACAGAGATCACGATAGGTTCGGCGAAAAAAGATCAACAAACCGTCTTCGCGAGTCACAGCGCCCCCATGGAGATCAGGGACGCGGAGAACTGGCGGAGGCTCCGGGATTTGAACCCGACCAAGAGCCGACCGGCGAGGATCGTTGAAACGCGAAATCCTCTGTGCTGCAACGGGTTTCGGGTCGGGGATGGCCGCTGACGACCGGTCGAAATCGAAAGTTGGTCGAACCGCCGCGGGCACCGTGTGGGCACCGCGGCGGTGGTAGCAGTCGGTTACGGGCCTGCCTGGTCGACCCCGTGCTTCGTTGCTACCCGGGAACCCGTTCCGGCGATCCTTTCGGTGAGCGACTCAAACCGCTGCGCCATCTGTGCGTTCGCCTCCTGCGATCGTGTTCTGGTTCTCCGGCGAGCACGGCGAGCATCGCCTGGAACCGGGCTCCGCTCGCAGGCAAGCGCCGATGGTGAATCATCGGGAGACACAGCGACAGGTACGACCCGAGACGCGGCCAGGGTCGCCCCCTATAGATGGTGGTGGGGAAGATCAGTTTCCGCGTCATTTCGGTCGTGATCACTGGCAACACTGCCGGTCTCACCGGCGCGCTCACCCGGGCCGCCGGACAGGTCGACGTCTTCGGCAACCGCGTCCGCGGTGCGAACGCGGAGACCAGTCGGCTCGGCAGCCTCGCCAAGGGCGGGGCCGCCGTCGGCGTCGCGGCGCTCGGTATCGCGCTGGTCGCCGCTGCCTCGTCCGCGGTCGAATTCCAGGCGCGGATGTACAACGTGGCCTCCCTGGACGAGCACGTACGGCAGAACTTCCAGGCCACCTCGCAGGCCGTGCTCGACATGTCCAAGCACTTGCCGCAGAGCGCGAACACGCTCGCGGAAGGCTTGTACAACATCGCCTCGTCCGGTTTCTACGGCCGGGACGCCATGCACGTGCTGGAGACCTCGGCCATCGCCGCGTCCGCCGGCCTGACCGATACGAACACCGCATCCAAAGCGATCGTGGCGAGCCTGAATGCCTACGGCCTGGAAGCTGGCGACGCCACGAGGGTGAGCGACGCCCTGTTCAGCACCGTGAACTACGGCGTGCTGAGCTTCGAGGCGCTCACAGGCGCGATCGCCCACAGCGTCGGGAACGCGGCTCAGGCCGGCGTCAGCATCGAGGAACTCGGCACCGCGATCGCCACCATGACCCGCTCGGGCCTGTCCGCGTCCGAAGCCGGCGTCTCCGTCAACAACATGATGGCGAAGCTGCTCAAGCCATCGAAAGCCCTCACGGAAACATTCATCCGACTCGGAATCAACCTTCAGAGGGATCTGAAAGACCCCGCGATCGGCCTGCACGGGGTCATGCTCAGGCTCCAGGACGCCGCGGACGGGAACGTCCGAGTCTGGCAGTCGTGGTTCCCCGAGATCCGGGCACTGCGCGGCGCGCTCGCGCTCATGGCAAACGAAGCCGGAACCTATGACGAGATCTTCGGTCACATGGGGACCCAGACCAGAGCGGCCGGGGCGGCCATGGCGGTCTTCGCGGTCCAGTCTCAGTCGACCAAGCATCAGCTCATCGAGCTGAAGAACCAGTTCGTAGCGACCGGGATTGAACTTGGCCTCAGGCTCCTGCCCTACATCGAGAGGGCCGCGCACGGGCTGTCAGCTCTCCTGGATGGAGCAAAGGGCACGGCCCGCGAGGTAGGCGGCTACCTGCGCCCCACCGTCGTCGACCTCGGCGGCGCGATGCGCAACACCGCCGACATCGCCGGGGACCTGTGGGACGCCTTCGGGCCGTTCATCGGGCTCGCCGCGAAACTCGGACTCGGGGCGGTCGTCACCGGCCTGCACGGGGTGGCCTCCGCTGCGCAGGCGACAACGGGCTTCCTGTCCGACCACGAGCGGCTCGTCTACGCGATCGCCGCAGCGTGGGTTGTCGTCAGACTCCCGTGGATCATCGCCCAGCTACGCATGCTCGCCGTCGCGGCCCAGGGCCAGGCGCTGGCCATGCTCGCCACCACGATGGTCAGCCTCGGGAACGCGGCCAACTTCGCGGCTGCCCGGCTGGCGTTCTTCGGCACGGGCCTGCGCGGGGCGCTCGTCGGGCTCGGCGTGTACGGCCTGATGATCGGAGCGGCTGCGGTCGCGTTCGATGACCTGGCCCATGGTGCCGAGCGGGCGAAGGGCAAGGTCGACGCGCTGACGTCCGGGCTCGACGCGAACTCCGTCGAGTCGCTGGATCGGACCATCGGAGCCCTCGTCGCCCGGTACAAGGATCTCGGCGGGGCGGGCGGACAGATCGGCGTCAGCAACCGGGAGCAGGGACGCGAGATCAAGGCCCTTGAGGACCGGATCAGGGAGCTGACGAGGGTCAAGAGCGATCTGATCGCCAAAGAGCAGCAGGCTACGGCGAACACGCAGGCGCTCGCGAACGCGTTCGGGATGACGACAGAGCAGGTGAAGGCGCTCGCGGACAAGGCCCATATCGACCTGGCCGGCTCACTGGTCACCGTCGATCAGTCCGGGAAGAACGCCATAGACCGGTTCCGGTCGCTGACAACCTCACTACTCGGCGCCCAGATCCCAGCCGACCAGGTCGGGGAGGCGATCAAGGCGATCGACAATGCGGCCAGCGGGGCCGACGCGGCCGTCAAGGAATTGACGATCACCATGGACATCTTCACCGGCCGCGGCGTGGAGGCGGAAGCCGCGATCGACGCGGTGGAGAAGGGGTTCATCGAACTGGCCAAGGGCACGGGACTGGCACAGGGAAGCCTGTTCGGCTACTCGGAGACGGCACTGGAGAGCCGGTCGACGATCCGGGGTGAGATCGAGGCGATTACCGCGGCAGCTGCCGCGTACGCCAAGAAGACCGGATCCGTCGATGCCGGCAGAGAGATGTACGACGCCTACATCGAGCGGCTGAAATTCACGCTCGTTCAGGAGGGGAAAAACCGCGCGGAGGTTGAGAAGCTCTTCGCCGCCTACTCGACCCTTCCGGAAGCGGTCGCGACCGCCGTCTCTGCTCCCGGCGCTGTGACCGCGAAGAACCAAGTCGACGCGCTACGGGTAGCACTCGACAGCATCGCGAACAACAAGACGATCACCGTC
>NZ_CAAAFT010000015.1:0-2002 GCF_900634765.1 Candidatus Protofrankia californiensis
AGCCGAGGAAATCAAGAAGCGGGAAGGCGCCCGTGAAGATCAAGGCTGAGAAGCGGTGCGGGTGCCGGGATGAGACCGGCCGGAAGTACCCGCGGGGCAAGTGCCCGAAGCTGACACAGCGCGCGCACGGCTCGTGGGGCTACCGGTTCCGCGTCCCGAAGGAACTGGTCCCGCTGGTCGGGAAGTCGGAGATCAGCGACGGCGGGTACCCGACGAAGAAGGCGGCCGAGGATGCCGCCGAGGAAGCCATGGCGAAGGTCCGCGCCGGCCAGCAGCACATCGGCGCCCTGACCGTTGGGACATACCTCGTCGAGCAGTGGATGCCCGGAAAGCGCAAGCTCCGGCCGACCACCCGCACACGGTACGAGCAGTTCATCCGGCTCTACCTCGTGCCCTATCTCGGTGAGGTCCCGCTCGCGGCGTTGCGTGTCCACCACATAGCCACGGCGTTTCAGCGGATCGAGGAGACGAACCCGACCCGGCGGCGACCGGTCGGCCCGGCGACGATCAAGGACATCTACGACATGCTGAAGACCGCGCTCGGCGACGCGGTCGACCAGCGGATGATCCCGTTCAATCCGGCGGTGGGCGTTGAGCTACCCGAGCACTCCCCGGCGGAAGTTGAGCCGTGGGAGGCGGGCGAGGTCGGGGCGTTCCTCGACGAGGCGGCCGGCGACCGGCTTGCCGCGCTGTACGAGCTTGTGGCGCTGCACGGTCTGCGCCGCGGTGAGGCGTGCGGGTGCGCGTGGCCCGGACTGGACGACGAGAACGCGGTACTGACGATCACGCAGCAGATCGTGAAGAACGACACCGAGTACGGGGTGTGGGCGCCGAAGACGCGTAGCGGGAAGCGGAAGGTTGACCTCGACGCGACCACGCTCGGTTCGCTGCTCGCGCACAAGCTGCGCCAGGACGACGAGCGCCGGGCGGTCGGTCCCGGGTGGGACAACGGCACGCTTCCCGACGAGCACGGGCGGCCCGTGAAGCTGTCGGGTCTGATGTTCACCCGTCCGGACGGCCGTCACCTTGATCCGCAGTACGTCACTCGGCGGATGCAGCAGATCGCCCGGCGGGCGGGTCTGTGCGCGGCGATCCGGGAGCCCGCGGCGGCCGGGGCCGTCGAGGTGGTCGTTGGGGAGCGGTACCGCGAACCGGTCGGCACGTGGACGCTGTACGTCGACCGTGAGCCGGTCGGTGAGGTCACCGTGGTGTCGGTGGAAGGCATGCGCGGGAAGCGGGCGCGGCTGCACCTTGCCGAGCCGCTGCCGGTCGAGGTCGCGGTGGGGGCGGAGCTGGGCCGGGGTCTGCTGTCGCGCCGGCGGCTGCATGATCTTCGGCATTCGTCGGCGTCGATCCAGCTTGCCGAGGGTGTGGATATCGCGCTCGTGTCCAAGCGGCTCGGTCACTCAACGCCATCGATCACGGGGGCGTTGTACGTCCATCTGCTGCGCTCGTCGGGGCAGAAAGCGGCCGAGACGGTGGCCGCGGCGGTGCCTCGCTCTGCGCGGTGCGGGCACCCTGCGGGCACCAAGGCTGGTGCGGGCACCGGGATGGTTGGGCCGGGAAGCGTTTCTGCTGGTCACGGCGCCGACCGAGCGAGTCGGCGCCGTACGCGAAGGGCGGAGGCTCCGGGATTTGAACCCGGGAGGGGGTGTTGCCCCCAACCGCATTAGCAGTGCGGCGCCATAGACCGGACTAGGCGAAGCCTCCAACGTGCGTTCTGAGTATAGCCACCACTTCCGGTGCGACTTCGCCGGCCTCTCCCGCTCGTGTGACCGGCGCACCATGAGCGTAGAGGAGGTCGTTGGTATGGAGGAGCGCGGGCCGTGTGAGGCATGCCGCAGGGAGCCCGGCTGCCCGGCCGCCGCTGGCCGATCGAACGTCCTGCTCTCGGACGATCTTGGCGCAGACGGCGCCCACCATGACCAGGAGCATGACCATGACAGCACTCACCCGAGCGCGGCCAGGACGATGTTCGCCACGTCCTCCCGCCGTCCTGGCC
>NZ_CAAAFT010000015.1:2084-2832 GCF_900634765.1 Candidatus Protofrankia californiensis
CCGGCGTCGGACAGCGCGCGGACCATCCGGAACAGGACGCCGGCACGGTCGGGGGCCCGTATCTCGATCACTGTGTCGGATCCGGAGTCATCGAAGATCACCTTTGGTGGTACGGCCGGAGGCCAGCGTCGGGTGATCGCATACGCCTGCTCCCGACTGGCGATCCTCGCCTCCAGGTCGAGTCCGCCGTCAAGGACTCGCAGCAGGTCGCCACGCAGCTTCGCGGACGTGGGCACCTCACTGTGCGTGGTTGCCACAGCAGCCTGCAGCAGTGCACGGCCGTCCTCGCTGCGGGCGGAGGCGCGGCGGACGTCGAGACGGTTCAGGGCCAGCACCCCCGTGGTGGCGGCCAGCAGCCCGGGACGGTCGGGCGCCACCACCACGATCTCGAACATCGTGTCGTCCGGCAGCGGGTTGACGTCCACGTGGTAGGTGTCCGGGAGCGCGAGAAGGGCCCGTTGGCGGTCGGTGAGGGCGGGCGGGTATGGCGCCTGTTCGCCGCGGTGGACTGCCATCGCCCGTTCCACCAGGTCACCGACCAGCCGTGCCTTCCACGGGCTCCAGGCTGTCGGGCCGGTGGCGAGCGAGTCGGCTTCGGTCAGGGCGTGCAGCAGGCCGAGAACCCGGGGGCTGCCGGCGGCCTGAGCCACCGCCTCGATGGTCGCCGGATCGTCGATGTCCCGCCGGGTCGCGGCCTCGGTGAGCAGGAGGTGATGGCGCACCATCGTGACCAGCACGTCGGTGTCCG
>NZ_CAAAFT010000015.1:2857-5133 GCF_900634765.1 Candidatus Protofrankia californiensis
TCGATGTCCCGCCGGGTCGCGGCCTCGGTGAGCAGGAGGTGATGGCGCACCATCGTGACCAGCACGTCGGTGTCCGCGGGCGGTAGGCCGAGCCGTGGAGCAAGATCTCTGACGATCTCGATCCCCGCGTCGGTGTGGTCGCCGGGCCGGCCCTTGCCGATGTCGTGCAGCAGGGCGCCGAGCAGCAGCAGGTCGGGTCGGTCGACGTTGCGGGTCGACGACGCTGCGCTCGCGGCCGTCTCCAGCAGGTGCCGGTCGACGGTGAAGCGATGGTAGGGATTGCGCTGCGGCCTGCTGCGTACCGGCTCCCATTCGGGCAGCAGCCGCACGAGCAGCCCGACCTGGTCGAGCGCTTCCATGGCGCCGACCATGGCCGCCCCGGTGGCCAGCAGGGCCACCAGTGTCTGCCTTGCCGCGTCCGGCCACGGCGCCGGCATGGGTGGGGACTCGCGGGCGAGCCGGTCGAGGGCGTATCGACCGATGGGGATGCCGGCCCGGGCGGCCGCGGCGGCAGCCCGCAGCACCAGGGTCGGATCGTGGGCGGGGTCGGCGTCCCGGGCGAGCTGCACCTCGCCGTCCTGTTCGACCACTCCCTGATCCAGGGGCTGGCGGACCGGGCGTCCGCGGCGCCGGCGCGAGGAGGACCGCAGTCCAGCCGAGACCCGGTACCAGGTGCTGTCCCAGGTCCAGGAGATCGTGCGGCCCGCGTCGGCGGTGGCGTGGGCGAGCGCGAGTGAGTCGGGATAGCCCAGGGCGGTCGCGACAGCGGCCTGATCCTGTAGCAGCAGCCGGTCCTGCCTACGGCCCCGCGCAAGCCGGCGGACCTCGCCACGGGCGTCGAGGAGCACCTGCTGTGCTTCGAGCACTCGTGCGGACGGGGTTTCGGCGGCCCATGCGGTGGCGAGCGCGGCCAGGGCGTGGACGTCTCGCAAGCCGCCGCGGGCCTCTTTCAGGTCTGGTTCGAGCAGGAAGGCGACTTCACCGTGGCGCCGGGCCCGGTCTGCGACCATGTCCGCGAGCTCGGGTAGCCGATGGGGGGAGCGGGCGCGCCAGCGGGTGCGGACGCGCTCAAGCAGGGACGCCGCAAGGATGCGGTCGCCGGCAATCGTGCGGGCGTCCAGCAGACCGAGAGCCGCCTTCAGGTTGCTTTCGGCGACGGCGACGGCTTCGTCGACGGTGCGGACGCTGTGATCGAGACCGATGCCGGCGTCCCAGAGCGGATACCAGATGGTGTCGGCGAGGCGGGTGATGTCGTCCTGGCGGCCGTTGTGGACCAGGACGAGGTCGAGATCGCTGCCGAAGGCGGGTTCACCCCGCCCGTAGCCGCCGACCGCCATCAGGGCGACGCCGGCGCCCGGATCGCCGAAAAGGTCACGCAGCGCGGCGTCGGCGACGTCCACGAGAGCACGGCGCAGGGCCGGTCCGACGGTGCCGCTGAACTCGTCGGACCGGCCCGCAAGAGCCGCCAGCCGGCTCGTCACCGGATGGACTTTTCTGGTCGGTGCGGCAGCCAATAGCCCGCACCGACCAGAACACGGGGCAGGCGCACGGTCTGGAGGGCCAAAGGCGGCGCGATCATGTTTTTCGCACCGCCGGAGGCCCAAGTCCCCGGGCCGCTACAGTGCGTCCGGTCCACGTTCGCCGGTGCGTACCCGTACGACGGTTTCGACCGGCACCACCCAGACCTTGCCGTCGCCGATCTTCCCGGTCTGCGCAGACGTGGTGATGGCACCTACCAGTTCGTCGACGGCGTCGTCGTCCACGACGATTTCAATCTTGATTTTCGGGACGAAGTCAACCTTGTACTCGGCCCCTCGGTACACCTCGGTGTGGCCCTTCTGCCGACCGAAGCCCTGGACCTCCGAAATGGTCAGGCCGTGCACACCGAGGTTTTCCAGTGCGGTCTTCACGTCCTCCAGCTTGAACGGCTTGATTACCGCGGTCACGAGCTTCACGCCTTGGCCTCCTCTGTGACCTTGCCCGTGGAAACCGATGCCGGTGCCGATCCGTCACCGAGCGCGGTGAACTCGTAGGCGGTCTCACCGTGTAGGACGATGTCCATTCCCTCGAGTTCCTCGTCCGGCGACAGCCTCATCCGGTAGATCTTGTCGATGACGAAGGCGATGATGAACGTTGCCACGAACGAGTAGGCGACCACTGCGGCAGCGGCGAGCGCCTGCTTGCCGAGCAGGCTGGCGCCACCTCCGTAGAAGATCCCGTCCGCGCTGTAGCCGGGGGCGACGTCGGCGGTGCCGAAGAATCCGATCAACAGCGCA
>NZ_CAAAFT010000015.1:5627-11266 GCF_900634765.1 Candidatus Protofrankia californiensis
CACCCAGCACACCACCAACCAGGTGGACGGCGCCGACGTCGAGCGCGTCGTCGATACCGACCTTGCCCTTGATGGCCGTGGCCAGAGCACAGACCGCACCGGCGATGAGACCGATGGCGATCGAACCTGCCGGGGAGACGAAACCACAGGCCGGGGTGATGGCCACCAGGCCGGCGACGGCGCCGGAGGCGGCACCCAGAGTGGTCGCCTTTCCGTCCCGGATCTTCTCCACGAACAACCAGCCCAGCAGGGCGGCGGCAGCCGCGGTGTTGGTGTTGACGAACGCGAACCCGGCGCGGGTGTCGGCGGCGAGTTCGGACCCGGCGTTGAACCCGAACCAGCCGAACCACAGCAGGCCGGTTCCGAGCAGCACGAACGGCAGGTTGTGCGGCCGGAAGCTGGTGGCGGGCCAGCCCTTGCGCTTACCGAGGACAAGCGCGACGGCGATGGCCGCGGCTCCGGCGTTCGCGTGGACGACGGTCCCGCCGGCGAAGTCCTCCGCGCCCTTCTTGAACAGCCATCCTTCGGGGGAGAACACCCAGTGCGCCACCGGCGAGTAGATGAGAATCGACCAGATCGCCACAAAGGCGGCGAAGGCCCCGAACTTCCACCGGTCGGCGGTGGCTCCGGTGATGAGTGCCGGGGTGATGATTGCGAACATGAGCTGGAACGCCACGAACACGATCGGCGGGATCACCTGGGCGAGCGAGTTCGCCTCATAGGGTGGGGCGAACGTCACCCCGGCATACCCGGGAACCGGTTCGCTCATATGGTTGAGCAGCGAGAAGTGAAACCCTCCGAAGATCTGGTTACTGTCGCCGAACGCAATACTGTAACCGATCAGTACCCACAGGACGCTGACAATACCGATGCAGAAGAAGTTCTGCATGAGCATGCCGAGCACGTTTTTCGCGCGGACCATGCCGCCGTAGAAGAACGCAAGGCCGGGTGTCATCAGCAGTACGAGTGCCGAGGCAACCAGAACCCAGGCTGTGCTGCCCACGGCCGTGCCCACACTTGTTGCGCCGGCTATACCGTCTTGGAGTTCCTTAAGCTGGTCTGGGTTCATGTCTCTCCCGTCGGTCGCCCCGCGCGCCCGCGCGGATCATGCTCACCGGTTCGCGGCCCACCCGTCGTCCCGGATCCTTCGGCCGAAGAGTCGATAGGATCTGTTCCGGACCGGTATCTTCCCTGTTTCCGATATGTGAAATCGCTAAATTGGGCGGTTCGTGGTTCGTCCCGACGGAGCCGTGGTAAGTATCACATCACCCTCCGCAACTTCCGGCGCGTTTACGTGATCCTACTTGCTCCGGAGGGTTACCGTACCTCTCTGTGCGTGATGATTTGGATGCGGATTGCTATCGTGGCGGTAGTGTCGATTCGCGCGTCTTCTTCGTCCGGAGGCCCCCGAGTCTCCGGAGCCTCCGAAGACCGGGCCGGATCCCCGACGTCCGAGGAGTCCGCCGCCGGGGATCCGGCCGGGCACCGGTTGCCCTGAGCCTGATCGGCGCTCTCACCAGCGGGATCATGCTGATACCGGGCGCTGCCACGCCGGCCAGAGCCGACGACGACAGCGATAAGATCGCGAAGGACATAGCGGTTGCCCGACAGCAGCTCACCGAATTGACGCACTCGACCGAGGCAGCCACCGAAGCTTTCAACGCCGGGCGTCTGCAGCTGGGCGTTGCCGAACAAGCCGTGTCAACGGCCACTGAGAATGTCCGGCATGCTGGTGACGCTGTGCAGGTTGCTGCGGACAAACGTCGCGCATTGGGGTCCGCCGCCTACCGTTCGGGTGGTTTCGAACAACTGTCGGTACTGCTGTCCGGTGACCCCGGTACGGCACTGGACCGGGCGGGTGCGATGGACTCGCTTGCCCGCCGCGGGCGGACTGCCGAGATCGAACTGCGGTCGGCCCGTCACGACCTCACCGGCGCGCAGGCCGCCGCGCAGCTGGCTCTCGCCGAGCAACAGCGCGAAATCGCATCCCTAGAAGAACAGAAGAAACGCATAGAGGCATCGGTGGCGGCGCAACGGACATTGCTCGACGGCCTGGTCGCCCGCCATGCCGAGCTTGTCCGCCAGGCACGCGAACGCGAGGCCGCGGCCCGCCGGGCCAACGAGCTGGCAGCTGCCGAGGCCGCCGAAGCGCAGGCACGGGCAGCCTCGGCCGAACAGGAACAGCTGCGCAACCGCAGCAACCTGATCGGCAGTACCAGCCGCGGATTCACCGACACCCCTGTTTCGGCCGCACGCCCGCCCGCGATCGGAAGCGGCGGGGCTGCGGTCGCGGTCGCGCAGGCCCGTGCGCAGCTGGGCAAGCCGTACGTGTGGGGAGCAGCTGGACCGGACGCCTTCGACTGCTCGGGGCTCACCCAGTGGGTGTGGGCGAAGGCGGGAGTCGCCCTGTCCCACTTCACCGGCGCCCAGTGGAACGAGGGGCGCCGAATCCCCCGGGACGAACTCATGCCAGGCGACCTGGTCTTCTTCGGTGAGGATCTACACCATGTGGGGATCTACATCGGTGACGGAAACATGATCGACGCTCCACGCACGGGAACGGTGATCCGCGTCGAGCCGGTCTGGTGGACGACGTACGCCGGCGCTGTCCGTCCCGGCGGCTGAACCTGACCGTCCGAGCGGCACAGCGGGTGGTAGCGCCAGGCGTGGTCAGGCGGCGGTGGTATCGAGGTGTTCGACGTACACGAGCCCCGCCGCACGCCGTGAGATCTCGATGGTCGATGCTTCCTGCGTCGAGCCCTGGTCTGACGGGGTGACCTCGCCTGACGAGGTGACCTCGACGGCGTCACCGCGCCCACGGATGGCGAGCGTGGCGCCGGGCAGCACCCCGCCTTCCCGGAGCTGGCGCATGCTTCGTTCGTCCGTCTGCAGCCGTTCGGAGATCCAGCTGACCGTGACCGAGGTCGTCCTGGAACTGGCAAAGTCGGCGGCGACCAGCAGGCTCAGCGGTGCCGGCGGCCGGGGGCCTGCCGGGCGGTCGAACGAACCTGTCGGGATCACGTTCCCGAACGGGCATCTCTTCGGGTCGCCCAGGATTTTGGTGAGCCGTATCTCCACCTCGTCCGAGATCACGTGCTCCCATCGGCAGGCTTCGTTGTGGACCAGCGCCCAATCCAGACCGATCACCTCGGTGAGGAGAAGCTCGGCGAGGCGGTGTTTGCGCATGACCGCGGTCGCGCGGACCAGCCCCTTCTCGGTGAACTGCACCGTGCGGTCGTTGGCAAGGGCGACCAAGCCCTCACTGGCCAGCCGCGAGGTGGACTCGCTGGCCGCGGGAGCGCTGACATGCAGTCTTTCCACAAGGCGCGCACGCAGCGGCGGGATGCCCTCCTCCCTCAGCTCGTAGAGGGTACGGAGGTACATCTCGGCACTGTCGATTAGTCCAGTCACCGGGCTCCTTCGTCCAGCCTCAAGGGTACGCCCGCAGAGGCAGACCCATCTATGATGCACGCGGGCCATCCCGTCCACATCGGTTCCATGCTGGTTCCGCGTTGGCGGGTGCCGGGATCGGGTCGCCGTCCGGCCGCACCGTCCGGCGGCCGCCCACGGGCTGTCCCCGGCGCGCTGGGGCGGTCGAAGCCGGCCGGCGGGATCAGCGGATCGACGTCCTGGCGCGAGTCATACACTGCGGTGTATGAGCTCGACCCAGATCGCACCGGAGACCACTCACGGCAGCACAGACGAGGGTAACGACTTCGCCCACTACGCGCGCCATGAGGAGATCGTCCGGGCTTCCATCGAAGGTGGACGCGTGACCGCGCTGTGTGGTTACAAGTTCGAGCCGGTGCGCGATCCCCAGCGCTTCCCCGTATGCCCGAAGTGCAAGGAACTCGTCGCCCTGGCCGAACAGCTCGGCTGACCGGCGCGGGCGGTCCCGTCCCCGGCTGTCGTGATCCCTGGGTCGCGGCTGCTGCTCGGCGTACGCCGAGCTGGCCCTACCCGGCGTACGCCGAGCAGCGCCAGCGTCCGGTCGGCCCGGCTTCCGGCACGCAATGGCGGATCTGACGATGGTCCGGGACGAGGCATCTGTCGGCAGAGGGCTCGTCCCGACCGGTCCGCCTCTGCTTGGACGACCGCGAGCGACGATGATGCGTAAACTGGGGTGCCGTCGGGTCTCCCCTTGACGTTCGGCTGGCCCTTGTAGCTCAGTGGATAGAGCGACCGCCTCCTAAGCGGTAGGCCGCAGGTTCGATTCCTGCCAGGGGCACGTACAGCATCTACCCGTGGCGCCGGGGTATGCGGGCGGGGGCTGTTGCTCGGCGAACGTCAGTGAATTGTCAGGTGTCTGCGGCGAGATGGCCACGAGCGTCGCGCCGGCGGCCTCGATCTCGTCCAGCGCCGCTTGAAAGGCGTTGAGCTGCAGGTTGCAGTACGGGCGCCAGGCGCCGCGGTAGAACACGACCACGATCGGACCCTTGGTCAGCAGGGTGCTCAGCGTGACGTCTTCGCCGTGGACGTCGGGCAGGGTGAAGTCGGGCGCGGGTGCGCCGACGGCTGGCGCGCCGGTAGCGAGGCTACGGGTGGCCAGCTCGTCGGCCTCCGTCTCGAACGGGTCGAGTGCGTCACCGAACTGTTCGCGAAGCTGGGTGCGCAGCCACGCAGTAACCTCGGTCAATGACGTGGCGGGTGTGGATGTGGTTGACATGCCTGTCACGCTAGACGGGGCGAATAAGCGGATGAATGATTGATCAGGGCAGTTTTTTGTCTGATACGCTCACGGCGTTCGCGTTACGGTTGATTTCATGGACCCACTGACTGACGTCCTCGATCTTGCGCGCGTCTCGGGTGCCGTACTCGCCCAGCTCCTCGCCCACGCGCCGTGGGGCGTTGCGGTCGATCCGCAGCCCGGCGCCACTTTCCACAGCGTCATGGCGGGATCGTGCTGGCTGCGCACTGCCGATGTGCCGCCCCTGCGGCTGATGCCCGGCGACGTGGTGCTGCTGCCGACCAACCTCCCGCACACGCTTTCCAGTGGCCCGGACACACCGGCGATATCGCTGGACCAGGTCACCAAGGCCGGGCTACGCACGCCCGAGGGGATGATCGAGCTGTCCGGCGACGGGGCTGTCACGCATATCCTGTGCGCCGCCTACGACTACGACCATGAGGTCGCCCAACCGCTGTTGTCGCTGTTGCCCGGCCTCCTGCACCTGTCCACCGACCTCCCCGACGACGATGACGGCGCGGTCGCTGCGACATTGCACCTGCTGCGCTTCGAGCTGGGCGGCAACCCACCTGGATCGCGCGCCGCAGTCGGCCGGCTGATCGACGTCCTGCTCGTGCACGTCGTGCGCGCGTGGTTGCGCGCACAGCCCGACGGCGAGGCGTCGTGGTTGCGCGCACTGCGCGACCCCGTCGCTGCGCGGGCGCTCGCGCTGCTCCACGACCAGCCCCAGCGGCCGTGGAGCCTCGAGGCGCTGGCCGCCGCAGTGCACGTCTCCCGCGCGACGCTGACCCGGCGTTTCGGTGAGCTTGTCGGCGAACCGCCACTGGCCTACCTGACCCGGTGGCGCATGGACCTGGCCGCGCAACGCCTGCGGGAAACCGACGACCCGATCGTCGCGATCGCCGCCGACGTCGGATACACCAGCGAGTATGCGTTCTCGCGGGCCTTCAGC